>WTAT01000410.1 GCA_013139415.1 Desulforhopalus sp. | reverse complement strand
ACCCTGCTGGCTAGGCTTTAGGCAGGTGGGAATTGAACTTTTGAGTTCTCACCCACTGGGTAACAATAACCAATTTTAGTATTTATATACCTCCCAAGGTTTCGGATTTATCTCGGCACGAGAAACGCCTTGTTAGCGAAATTAATTTCTTTAGCTTCAATCATAACTATCGAACTCTATAGGTTTCATACCAGCAGAAACACATTCTTTATTAAAACGTATTGTTTCATCAATTTGCTTACAGAAAAGATCAAATTCCAAATGTAGAGTAATGCATTCCCTTTCTATTTCGTAAAAGTCTTCTATTGAAATTTTTCCTTTTTTTAGGAATGTAGCCAAAACATCTTCAACTACACTTATGTGTATCTCAAAAGTGTCTGCATAATCTGGAATGTCATCAGTGTTCGCATACTTGTTCTTCTTTTCTTCTATAGTCCTTCTCAAAGAATAGAGGTCTTTTACTAAATCATTTATTTTCTCATTTATCTTTATTTTGCTTCCAATTTTATATTGATAAACAGAAAATCCAAAACTCGTTACTGAAAGTATGATTGCGATTACTGATAATGTTATTGTCATTGTTTCTAATTTTTCAATAAATAATGAATTTTATCCGGCACGGTATTCATTGCTTTGTGTTCGATTTACTGTTGCAGCTAACCATTGATTAACAGGTCTATTTGCCTTGATAACTTGCAAAAGTTATCATTATCAAGTAAAAACAATTTCGATCAATTCTTAACCCATGGAGTTGCTAGGTGTCAAGGAGAAAAGAGAAGAAGCTACTTAATGAAGCCAAAGATGTTTTGAGGTTGGAGCATTACTCAATTCACACAGAGCGTTCCTTCTGTGACTGGATAAAGAGATACGTCCTGTTGCATAAAATGACTTCAAGAATGGACCTGAGCAACGGAGAACAAAAAATTGAACAGTTTCCCTCCCATCTCGCTGTAAGCAAAAACATTGCTCCTGCAACACAAAACCAAGCAATGAATGCACTTGTCTTTTTGTATAAACGAGTTCTGAAAATTCCTTTAAATGATGAGATTAAACGCCGTCAGGGCTGCGAAAAAAGTCAACATACCGGTTGTTATGACACGAGAAGAAGTTCGTCAGATCGTTACTGTTATGGAAGGTACTCCCCTGCTTATTGTAAAAATATTGTATGGAAGCGGGCTTAGGGTAATGGAAGCTGTCAGGCTTCGAATACAGGATGTTGATTATGCCATGAAGCACATTTGTGTTCGTTCAGGCAAGGGGACAAAAGACAGAGTAACAACATTTTCTGGAACCACTCCCCGTTCCGATAGCCGACATTATTGCAGAAAATCATCCATCGCCCGGTAAACCTGGGCACAACTCTCCGGAACAAGACTCTCCATATTAAGAAAGGCGTGAATCATCTCGTCGAGATGGAGATGCTGCGCCGCCACCCCACCTTTTTTCAAGAGAGAAAAATATTGGTTCCCCTCATCTTGTAAGGGGCAGAAACCGGCGGTTACAATGAGGGTTTTTGGAAACCTGTCAGTCACCTTCATAAAAAGCGGCGAAACCTCTCTTCTGCGTCCATGGCCCTGGAAGTAACGATCAAAATACCAGCAGATCCGCTCCTTTTCCAACATGTATCCGCTTGCAAACTCGGTGACAGAAGGAAGGCTCATCGTGTAATCGAGACTGGGATAAAGCAGCATCAAGTGACTGATGGTTAGATCAGGATGGCCTTGAAAGGTATGAGCCAGCGTCGCACTCATCGCCCCCCCGGCACTGTCGCCGGCAAGGGCTATTCGAGGGAGGTAGCAAAGCCCTATTCGCTCCAGCAGTCCGAGACAGCCTTCCAGTACTACGACCGAATCCTCAATACCTGCTGGATATCGATATTCCGGGGCCAGTCGGTAGTCAACCGCTACAACGATATGCCGAGTCGCCAGTGCAATTTTACGGCAGATGGGATCATAAACCTCAACGCTCCCTGCTACATGGCCGCCGCCATGTAAATATATGAGAATCGGCAGGGCTACATCTGGAACCGGATGATATATCCGGACAGGCACAATCTGCTTAGGGTTCTCGATCTTCTCGTCCCGAACAAGTGCCAGTTGGGGAATATCGGTAACCAGATTTCGGGTGAGTATTGCAAATCCTTCTCTGGCAATTTCAGGGGTGAGAACCGCTCCCGACTCCAGCCATTTTGCCATCAAATGATTGTATTTTTTCAGCCACTTTTTGAGCTGCGGTGCAACTTCCACCATAACCTTCTCTTCTCCATCTTGCCTGCTAACGATTCAAATGATGATAATGGGCATGCAACTGATGCCGACGTATTATTTAATCCTTTTTGCTGACCATATGTTTGACGGGATTTTTACGATACAACTCACTCGGTTCACCGCCCAGGTATATCGCTTCAAGGTAGGATAACTTCCTCGGCAGTTGGGGCGGAGCCCCCCTGGTCACCAGAAAAGTTGCCGTTTTTCCGGTTTCTATCAGTCCAAAATCATCAATGCCAAGTAATCTGGCACCGTTGCTGGTTGCACACTGTACAATTTCCGCAAGACTGTAGCCGGCCTTTTTAAAGAGCTTCATCTCCTCAACCATCGATTCCCCGTGCAGCACCCCAAGACTTCCGGCATCGGTTCCCAACGCGACGTTCACTCCCAATTCTCTTGCCATAGCAAGCTGCTCGATCTGATGATTGAGATTCTTTTCAATCACCTGAAGATCAGCACCTTCCTGGGCGTAGTTGATATTTGCCCCATAGGCCTTCATGGTAAAAAGGGTCGGCACCCAAAAGGTCCCCTTTTCCGCCATCAGTTCGAAATTTTCCCTGCCCATGAAAAAACCATGTTCGATGGAGTGGCAACCAGCCTCAACGGCTAGCCGAACCGGCTGCACGCCGTTGGCATGGACCATTACCTTTCTGCCCTGCTGTTCTGCTGCACTTACCAGCTCCGCTATCTCATCTCTGGTAAACTGCGGTTGCGTCTGCCTGCCAAAGATTTTCAGGCTGTTCAACCCAGAATTGACCAGCTTAACCTGGTCGATGGCATCATTTTCTTGAGCATATGCCTCGGCTAAATTTTCCATTTCTCCCGGGTACCTGCCAATCAGAGTGCCGTACCGCCCCTTCTGGTGCCAGGCCCGGCCAGCGACCTTCAGAACAATCCCTTTATGCATCTCTTTTTCCGACCTATACCGAAGTGCAAATCCGCCTCGATCTCCACCGTCACGCGCTGCGAGCACTCCATGGGAGAAGAGATAGTGGAGATGTTGGCCTATAACCGGACGTAACTCATCGTATCCTGTAACCAATTGCCACTCCCGTATCCGTTTGTCGATGGTCCCCGACATGAACAGATGGACATGGCTGTCAACAAGAGGAGGCATGATGGTACAGTGGGACAAATCGGTAAATTGACAAGATTCCGGTACAGTCTCCGGATTGTACTGCTCAATTGCGGCAAATTTGCCGCCAACAATCTTCAGCAGCATTTTCTCCTGAATCGGACCACCACTGCCGTCAATCAGCCAACCGGCCAGAATATTTGTCGTTGTACTCATAGTGTTTTCTTTCTTCTAGTGTTTTCTTTCTTCCATAGTGAAGAGGATGTGCAGTAAACGGTGAAATGGATTTCCCAACTGTCCGTTGAGAAATCCATTTTTTCTACAACGTATCTTCAGATTCCATCCTGAAACGAAACATATCGGAGCCGATAGTTACCTCTTGTCACGTGAAGCGTTCGGCAAATCTAACCGACATGTGTTTTGCCCGAAGACCTATTCCGCAGCCTCAACGCCCTTACTGAAATCGGTCACTACATTTGCCGCTCGACCAGAGAGCTCACGGTCGAGCATCAACAAAGCATGCGCATTGTCCCCAATAATTTTGAGCTGAGCAATAATGTCATTGTCATTTTCTTCTTCTTCGACCTGTTCGATAACATACCATTCAAGAAAGATCTGGGTTGCATGATCCTTTTTGCCGATAGCCAATTCCATTAAGTCATTGATAGAACTGGTTATGAATTGTTCATGGGTCAAGGTCATGGTAAACATTTCGAGCGGAGATGAAAACTCAGCAGGAGGGGCCTGGATGGCCTCAAGTTTTACCTCCTCACCCTGACGCTGAACATATTCATAGAGTTTCATGGCGTGGTACATCTCCTCATGATATTGCACCATGAACCAATTGGCAAAACCTTTGAGTCCAACGTTAGCAGAATGGGCAGACATCGACATATACAGGTAGGCCGAGTACATCTCTTTGTTTATCTGGCCATTAAGGGCCTCTGTCATTTCTTTATCTATCATGGGATCTCCTGTCTAAAATTAATTATAATTTAATGACGCCCATTAATGTTAAGCATAAAGCAGGAACGAGCAACCTGAGAGTAATCCCATAAATGCCGGGCCCAATCCGAACACCTATCTGGGCGCGCTTTTGATAATCCAACAAACTCTCAGCCAACATATTCGAGAAATCACTCACTACCAGTTTCTTTTTGATCCCAATTTCTCCAATTCAGTGAGATATTGTTCAGATCTATCGAGATAGAAGGACAGTGGCTTAGAAAAATTTTTCCCTACCAGACCATCAACAAAAAACTGGCTTATCTCCCGGTTCCGCTTAAGGACCAGCTGGGAACGATAGAAGATCAGCCACTCCTCCCGCGACATCTTCTGTAAAATTATTTCCACAGCCCTGCGGGCTCGCGGCTGGTACATCCAGAAATACATAAGGTCCAGGGCGTTGACAATGATATACCTCTCCTGCTCCCTGGCCTCGTAGTTCAGGGTTTGCATCATCATCTTCGGGGATTGCAACATTTCCAGGACATCTTCCTCAGGAAAGTGCAGATCCAGTCGGGAAAACACGGCAAACAGCTGGGAAATTTTGGTTTGGTATGCGGCGAGTCGCGCCCGAATATTGGTCTGCCTATCGGCCAGTCCTTCGATGACCGCGGCAACACAGTCCGAGGCAAACTTGGAAATGATCGCTGCCCACTTCTGTAAAATCCCTGACGTATCCGGGATTCCCGTCAACTGGAGCACCAGCCCAATCACCGAATTCAAGACAATGGCCAGGGGAATTGCCAGAATAGAGCGAAAGAAGTTTCCGACTGCGGCGGTTTTAGGCAGACCACGAAAAGTGTTATGAGTAGAAATATAGATGCCGTTGGCGAGCCCCATTACCGAATAGAGGAGCACCGGATTAGTGGCCGTAGTAATGCCAAAGGCCCGATCAAGCAACAGAGTTTTAACAAGATAATCAAGGAGCGGTACGGAAAAACCCGTATAGAGCAAGGAATCGGCAATACGGCTCCAACTGACCAGGGAGTTCCATGGCAATAGAGAAGAGCGCCGCAGACCGCCTCCCCCCAGAACAGATTGGATAATGTTGCGTGATCCGGTAATGCCAAACCAGATGAAGGCCCCCAGATAGGCCAGCAGCCACCAGTCTTTGGTCAGGCTGAAAGTAAGAAAGGCCGGGATAAAACCCAGCAGGACCTTCAGGCTGTTTTTCAGATTAGTATTGAGATATTTCCAGGGATTTCCAAGTCTTTCTTTGGCCCTCCTCTCAACAAAAAATCTGCCATTCTCTCCGTGCCGACCCAATCCTCCGAGCGTGGCAATATTCCCATCAGTCCCTGGATGTACAAAAAAACCATCGAGGCTCCAGTCATACCAACGACAGCCACCTGAATTTTTCAAGAACGGCAGTTTACCTAAAAATCTATTTTCCCGGCACATTCCCGAACTGTCATGGCTACGACTATGGGAATTGTGAGTCAGCATGGCGCTGACCGGAATAAGTGACCGTTTTGTTTTGGCGATCCCTTCACGCACTGCTCTTCTGGCCCTGGCCGGCAGGGTATCAAGCACCACCAGCCCCATGCCGTGCTGATGTTCAGCCTGCCCGGTCGACCCTGAACCGATACGAGATCCAAGGGTACGTTTTTTATAATAATTATGGAATTTTTCGAGATTATAAAGAATATCCATCAACTGTAATTTTCTTTCCAGCATCTGTCGATATTCCTGTTCAAGCTTGCCCCCCTCCTCTTTGTCCGCGGGCAACTGTTCAAGATGATTTTTCAGAAGGAGACGCTGTTCTTCATGATCCCAGATAATGGCACGAATAACTCCCTTGAGATTGATGACATTATCTTCATTGAGGGCTTTTTGTAGTTCGCTTATCAGACTGTAATGTTTTTCAGGACTCTTAAGATCAACGGCCTCTCCGTCATATATTCCATGCCCGATCCCCACTCCGGTGGTCATACCATGGGCAGCATCTTTCAGATTATACGCCTCGATATGACTGATCATTCCCTCGCAGGAATAGAGCACTTCCAAGGTATCCTGAACCGATAGATTGCTGAGATTTAAAGTAAACTTTGAACTTGAATGCAGGGACAACAGCCTGTTGAGCTGTGTGCCCGGACTTTGGCTGAGTAATTCCGGGAGGTCGGGATTATCTTGTGGGAGAGCCGGATTGTTGACCTCAGGATTTCGGGAGGGGAGCAGAAAGCGTTCGATTATGGCTTCAACATCCATGCCGCGAAGGAGGTCAAGACGTCGGGGCGATAGTTTTTCCCTGTCCCTGGATGTTCCTTGCGGATTCTGTTGGTGATCACCTATTTCCCCTTGGATATGGTTAACAATGGCGTTGTGAATGAATCTGGCGAGATGGAGTGCTGACGGTTGACCGACCCCGACAAACCCGAGAAAATCATCAAGCTGCAACGGTTCGAGTGACAGTTCCAGATCTTGGTTTAGAGCCTCACGATGGCGAACGTTAAACACATCGAATACGTCGAGAACATATTTTACCTGATATTTCGAAACATTACGGCCATCCTCCATCAGCTGAACAACCGCTTCCTCTTTGAGGAACTTGAGGAAGGCCTGATTATTATTGAATCCGTGTGGTTCCCAGGTAAAACGAACATATTTATTGCGAAAGAGGGAGGTCATCTCAATACCGACCTGAACCCGGACATCAAGTATCGTACTGGCCTCTATCAGCTCTTCGATTACCTCCGGGCTGACATAATTATAATACACAACCGTGAGAAATCGGATACCTTTGATCCAGGCGTCCATCACCAGGTGGGTAGGGGATTTCCTCCCTTTGGTATTTGCGTCGTGGACATGATCATCAAAGGCATACTGGTTCCACTCCTCCGGCATTTCAAGCAGGTGATACCTGGCCAGTTCGGACCGTACCAATCGGGGTTTACCGGTGGAGACCATCCGAAAATCATGGGCCAGTTTAAGCTGACGCAATTCGTTATTCCGGGTGCGCAACAGCTCCTTCATGATCTGAAGCAGCACCCTCGCGGTATTTTTCTGATAAAAGGTGGTGGAGGAGAGAAACACCTCATCGCGGAGAGAACGTAAGGCATTGATCCGATCACCGGCCTTCCCTTTTTCAAAAGAGCCAAGCAGACCGGCAATGGCGTAAGCGATTCGTAATCCACGTGGAGCGGCCATCTCCTTGATACCTTGCGGATGCATATGCTCAAGAAGCAGGGAGGGCAGTTCCTTGGACTGGCGACCTCTTTCCAGCACATCATGAACGATACTGAGAAGTTGGTAATCGTTTTTATCGAAAAATATCGCTACAGGTTTTTTTTTCATCCCAGCCGTGAAGCTCCAGTCTCGTATTGAATTTTGATTACGTATGAAACTCAGCTCCTTTTGTCGTCATTTCCGCGCAGGGGGAGATAAGCGCAGACTTCGATCCAGTGATCCTGCTCGTAACTGGATCCCCGCCTGCGCGGGGATGACAACCCTGTGCGTTGTTAATTCTCACTTGTTATGAATACATTAAGCCTGCGCCCACAGAATTGGCTGAGTTTCATACGTAATCAGGTATTGAATAAATATACAGTCTTGCCACGACAGAAACAGCTCCGAACCCCGGTAAACGGGAAAGTAGGCCGGGACTCAGTTCAGTGCCCCCTTGAGGGGTATAAGTGCCTTGGTGGTCACTTTAAGTTCCTAATTTCAATGCACTCTCCGAATTTCTTGTTTTTTATACCCCTCAAGGGGGTACTGAAAAGAGTGACAGATAATCTGGAGTAAGGCACTAAATCCCCGAAGAAAGACAGGCGTACTGCTGACATATAGCGTATCCTGTTTTAACATCTCAGACAATGGTATATGAAAAGCAACATACTATTTTATGACTTTTGTTAATCTCCGTATGGTACAGGAGACACTCAGGTTTTTGGCTTGAGTCAAGGTACCCTCAAAGGATTTCCTGATTACGCATGAGACTCAGCCAATTCTGTCGGCGTAGGCATAATATGTTGATAACAAAAGAGAAATAAAATCCAGCAGGGTCGTCATCCCCGCCTGCGCGGGAATGAAAAAAAAGCAGCTGAGTTTCATACGTAATCATTAAAGATTTTAACTTCTGAATCATCTGACGGAGCCTGACAGGGCCACAAAACCTTCACCTGTAAATAGTTTCCATTACATAATTATAAGAAGAAAACACAAAATGACAGATATCAAAAAAATGGCTACAAAAACGACTGCAAAGCTGTCCAAGATGAAAACAGAGACGAAGATATCAGGTAAAACCTGGCCTGAACGGGACCAAACCACCGCGACAACCATCAACCCGCCAACGTACCGAGGCTCAACCGTCCTCTTCGACAGCTTTCAGGAGATGCTGAAGGTTGGCCGCCATGAGTATGAAGGAATAACCTACGGAACTGACAGACTCCCCACCCAGCGGCAATTTGAAGAGGCAATGCGGGAACTCGAAGGTGGTGCTGTTACCAGGGTGTTTCAGTCGGGCATTGCTGCCATCCAGACTGCACTTCTTGCCTTTACCAAAAGCGGCGACCATATCCTGGTCTGTGATAACGCCTACGGTCCGGGCCAGCGGTTCTGCAAAAAAGTCCTGAAAAAATTCAATATCGATTTCACTCCCATTCCTCCCAACGTTGGTGCAGACGTTGAGCAGTATATCCAGTCCAATACCGTATTAATCCTTCTCGAATCACCGGGCTCGATAACCTTTGAAATCCAGGACATCCCGGCAATCACAGCCATCGCCAGGCAGAGAAATATTATCACTCTGCTCGACGCCACCTGGGCGACACCCCTCTACCTGAAACCTTTTGAGCTTGGAGTGGATGTCTCGATCCATTCAGTCACCAAATATATTTCCGGCTATTCCGATGTGCTGGCAGGAACGGTGACAGTCAATGAGCGTTATAGCCGAACCTTTGGCGGTTTTTACAAACAGATGGAGATTTATACTCCGGCAGAGGAGTGCTACCTGGCCCTGCGCGGTCTGCACTCACTCACCACGAGATTACGACAGCACGAACAATCAGCCCTCACCGTTGCCAAATGGTTGCAAACCGTCTCTATAGTCGACAATGTTCTCCACCCCGCTCTGCCATGCCATCCAGAACACCATCTCTGGCAACGTGACTTTACAGGCTCCTCCGGACTCTTTGCCTTCACCTTCAAAAAAGACTATACCGACGACCAGCTCGCCGCTTTCATCGACTCTCTGGAACTGTTCCATCTTGGCTACAGCTGGGGTGGTTACAAAAGCCTCCTCACCGCCGCAAAGATCATGCGGGCCACCCCCTCAAGGTACGCAGGCAAAACTATAGTCCGCCTCAGTATCGGCCTTGAAGACTGCGACGATCTTATCCAGGATCTTGAAAGTGGGCTCGCCATGCTTACATAAGAATAATGAACGTATCGTCTGCTTTTGAGACAAAAAGTACAGCGGAGGTTACCGTGAGTAAACCGCCAGAGCTGCAGATTATTCCCCTGCGGCACACCGACCAGACTGATCCCACCATTTCGGCCCCTCTTCAGGTGCCGGCGGAAGCGCCCGATGGACCCTGCTGAGGACCGAAACCACCTCCACGGTCCAGTGGATATGCGCGCGCCGGTTATGCCATCTGCCCCTTTGTTGCGGGTTTTGTTGAAACCCCGGTTGGTCCGATACCGAGGGTTGCCACATCGCTTTCAAACCGGGACAAACTCGGTACTTTTGGGGCCCGAACCGGCTTTAGCCGAAATAATTACAGTATCATTCCCGGCCTCTACTGCATCGGCGAACCAGACAAAAACTCACCAGTCCTGGTCACCGCCAACTACAAACTAACCTTTGACGCGTTACGCAAAGAGCTGAACAACCTTTCTCTCTGGATTCTAGTGGTCGATACCCGTGGTATAAATGTCTGGTGCGCAGCTGGAAAAAAGACCTTTACCGCCGAGGAAGTTGCTTATCAGGTGCGAAGCGCACAGCTTGACCAGCTTGTCAGCCATCGGGAACTGATCCTGCCTCAGCTTTCTGCAAGCGGGGTAGCCGCCCGGGACATAAAAAAACTTTGTGGATTTCAAGGTCGGTTCGGACCAATTCTGGCTTCCATGTTGCCTCAGTTTTTAAAAACCGGCAAAAGTGACGAAACAATGCGCACAGTGACTTTTTCTTTAAAAGAGCGCTTAGTTCTCATCCCCCTGGAAATCTGCATGTTGTGGAAACAGCTCCTCATTGCCTTTATTCTGATTTTCATACTGTCGGGAATATCACCTGATTTTTTTTCCTTTACAGCCGCCTTTGACCGAGGCACCATCCTCATGCTTGCAACTCTTGCAGCGATCACTTCAGGGGCGGCGCTTACTCCCCTCCTGCTGCCGTGGATTCCGTTTCGACAATTCTACCTGAAAGGGACACTCACAGGAGTGCTTGTCGCCCTGCTGTTTCTATTTGCCGGAGAACCAGCGGTCAATGGGATTGAGAAGCTTGCCGTTTTCCTGTGGATCACAGGTTGTTCCGCCTTTCTCGCCATGAACTTTACCGGGTCCACGCCTTTTACCTCACTCTCCGGGGTGGAAAAAGAGATGCGCAGGGGGCTGCCACTGCAGATAGGTGGGACAATACTTGCCCTGATATTCTGGGTCGTTGGGTCCCTTATTTAAGCAGGAGAAATATTTTGAAAGACTTCAGATATCTTGATGAAACAGCAATTTTACGATTATCGGAAGAGAAATGCATCGGTTGCGGCAACTGCGAACTGGTCTGCCCCCACCGCATCTTTAGAGTTCGGCATGGAAAGGCCCACATCACCGATCAAAACGCGTGTATGGAATGTGGTGCCTGCGCTCAGAACTGCCCAACTGATGCCATCTTTGTCAATTCCGATGACGGCTGCGGCTGTGCCACCTATATCATCAACAGCTGGATTGCAGGAGTACGTAGGAAGGGTCAGTCAGGAAAAGGTTTAAATAAAAACCAATGAGCAAAATTCCCTTCCCTGAGACACATCCCGCCAAATACCTACGCAGTAGTAACAAAAAGTAGTTGAAATTTTTTCGTATAATGGTATCAAGAATAGTGTAATATTAAATGTTTTTTTAATGTGCCATCACGCCTGTTTAGATTTTTTTATAGCGAATAAATACAAGTTCGCAAGACAGATTACTTTTTTCTACCCCCCGATAAACGAGACTCCACGAAATCATTTTCTTACCGAAAATGCGTAGATAATTTCAAAGACATTAACACTCTCGGCCTCGGTTTCCTCATATCTAACAGATACTATCAGGTCTGAGTCTATGATCAGCAAGGATAATGCCTATTCCCTCATACAAAAATCCGGCAATCTCCCTACCCTTCCGGCAATTCTCCTAAAATTACTTGCCGCATGTGACAACGATGAAACACCGCTGTCAGAGATTGCCGCTATAATAAACAAGGATCCGGTCCTCAGCTTCAAGGTCCTTCAACTCGTTAATTCAGCGTTTTATGGATTTCGCTATTCCTTTAAAGGGATAGAACAGGCTGTTGTTTATCTGGGATCGAACACCATCAAAAATATTGCGGTTACCATGTCGGTTCACCAGGTGTTTGAACGGAAACGCTTTAAAAGTATCAGGCAGTTCGACATCAGCGTTTTCTGGTACAACTCACTGATGTCTGCCACCTTTGCCAAGAGAATTGCCCAAAAAATCGGTTTTAACAACATAGATGAAGCTTATCTCTCAGGACTTCTCCTTAATATTGGCCGATTGATCCTTATTTCCACTTTCCCAATAGAACATGAGACAATCCTCGCTGAAACAAAAGATCAAAAAGATACCTTATGGGCTGAAACACAATTGCTGGGCGTAACCCATTGCGAAGCAGGTTCCTGGCTGCTGCAGAAATGGAAAATGAGCTCCACCATGGCAGACGCTATACAATACCACCATGAACCGCTGGAAAAGATTAAAGAGGCCTTCCCACTGGTCAAAATCATCTATGCCTCTAACCTCCTTTGTGAAGACAGCAATGATGTCGAAAATAGTTATGAGATCGTTGAGCAGCTGACGGGACTGAAGCACACCGATGTCAGGGAAATTGTCGAAGAAGCAGAAGAAGAAATAGAACAGATTGCCATCAATCTTGAGATCAAGATTCAGAAACCCACTGATGCAAACAATTCTCCACTAAAGATGGCGAGCACAAACGCAGGAAAAAGCCCAGATACCACTTCCACCTTAAAACCGGCATACCCTCCGTTCATAAATGAGACCGAGATACATGAAGAGGCCTTACAGGAGAGTCTTGCGGTTCGTATAAAAAGTATTTCCCTGCTGTCGAGTTTTCTTGAAAGATTAGTCCAGGCAATTGATGTCGAGGGGATTATTGCTGCCTGTGAGCAGGCTATGGGTATTCTCTTCAATATAGAAAAGGTGATGTTTTTCTTGACCGATAGAGACAAGGTCCTGCTTAGGGGACGCACTTCTCCAGACAACAGTTTGCATCAGGCAAGCCAGGGACTCACACTCACTTTACAACAAAGCTCAAGCCTCATTGCCAAAACCTACCATGACATGTCAATGACCTATTTGACGGCTGACAAGTCGACGGATAATCTTGCTAACCAAATTTTAACAGCACTCAGCTGTCATACAGTTCTTCTGGTTCCACTCCTGGCCGATAAAAAACCCGCGGGAGTCATTGTGCTCGGGCTTCCAGAGGCAATAGATACCCTGGCAACAAACGAGATAAAACTCCTGCAAATGGTAGCCCAACAGGTGGGACTCCGCCTGCAGATAGAGAGCATGAAGGCAGAAAAAGCGGCGGAACTGGAAGCTGAACGGATGGCTGCAGTATCAATGACAGCTAAAAAAATCGCCCATGAGATCAACAACCCTCTGGGTATCATCAGTAATTATATTGCGTCAATGAAACTACGGTTTTCAGATAATGAACAAATCAAGAACGAGCTTACCATCATTGATGAGGAAATCCACCGAATTTCGTCGTTGGTCGTGCAGATGGACATGTTCTCAAAGGATCCGGTTTTCCCCTTTGAATTAACCGATGTGAATGCTGCCATTGAGGATATTATCCAGCTTGTCAATGCGTCACACTTCTCTACATCGGGAGTGGTTATTTCATTCCTGCCTGACAACACCTTACCCTACATAGTAACCTCAAAGGATGCCATCAAACAGATTTTGATAAACCTCCTCAAAAACGCTACTGAGGCTATGGACAATGATGGCATCGTAACAGTAAAAACAAGGCAGCCTACCGAGGAGATGGCCGCGGGCAAGGAGGAGGTTGAGATTATTGTTGCAGATACCGGACCGGGATTGCCGGAATCAGTAAAGGCCAACCTCTACACACCATTTGTCACGACTAAACAGAATGGACACTCAGGTCTCGGGTTGTCGATAGTTCATAAAACCGTCAAAGACCTTGGCGGTAGAATCTCACACACAAGTAGCCCAACGGATGGAACCAGTTTTTCAATTTTTCTTCCCAACTCTGCCCAAGAGGAGTTGAAGCAAAGGCGAATGCAATGGACATGAAATCGAATATTCTTCTGGTAGATGATGAACAGCGATTCGTTGACAGCCTCGATGGTATCCTCAAACATTTTAATTATAACTGTACTACGGCACTAACCGGCGTCGAGGCCATTGAGCTGCTAAAATCGAATCAATTTGATCTGGCGATCCTCGATATGGAACTGCCGGATTTGTCCGGATGTGACATTGTGCAGTTTATCAAAAACTCCAAGATACAGACTACAGCCGTCATGCTGACAGGTATAAATACCGTAGAAATGGCAGTAAAAGCAATAAAACTTGGAGCGTATGATTTTCTCAGAAAACCGATCAATCACGAGCTTCTGATAAAAACTATAGACAAGGCTCTCCAACACAATAAGCTCGAAAGTGAGCTGCAGGTCAGCGAACAAAGATTCGAGACCCTCTCCGAGGCAGCCTGGGAGGGGATCGTAATCCATGAAAATGACAGAATTATTGAAGCGAACAATCAGTTTCTCAACATGTTTGGATATACCCGTGAAGAACTGCCTTTCTCTTTATTTCTGAACAATTTTTTTGCCCCTGCCTCACTCCAGACGACCAGGCAGTTTATTGAGAAAGAGGCCATTGGAAGTTGTGAAGTTACCGGCATAAGAAAGGATGGAACGGAGTTTTTCGTTGAGGTTAAGTCTCGTCCGATAACCTATCTTAATAAACCAAGACGGGTCTCTGTCATTAGAGACATCTCAGAGAGGGTCAGGGCCGAGGAAGAAAAACTCGGTTTGCAAAAAAAGTTGGACAAAGCCAGCAAACTCAGTGCACTGGGATTAATGGCCGGATCTGTAGCCCATGACCTGAACAATATCCTGTCAGGAATTGTGAGCTATCCAGACCTTCTCCTGCTACAAATGAGTGAATCGGACAGGTATTATGAACAAATTAAGAAAATACAGGCGGCCGGCAAGCGGGCTGCAGCAGTTGTTTCTGATCTGGTGACCATAGCCAGGGGTGGAACCTCAAAAAAGACGGTTGAAAATATAAATACCATCCTTCTGAATCACCTCAGCTCCCTCGAACACGGTGAGAGGCTGGCGAGCTTTCCAGACACTGTCATTCAGACCCAATTACATAAAAATTTGCATAACACCTGCTGCTCACCACAGCACATTCATAAGATTCTTTTAAACCTGATCGGCAATTCACTTGAAGTAGTAGAAGAGAAAGGGATAATTCAAATAGCAACTGACAACTGTAAGTTCTCGCATCCCCTGGCAGCAAACAGGGAGGAAGTACAAGACAGCGATTATGTCAAACTGACAGTATCGGACAATGGGCCGGGAATAAGTCAGGAGGATACAGAGTGTATTTTTGACCCTTTTTATACCACCAAGGTGATGGGAAAGAGTGGCACCGGCCTTGGATTATCAATAGTTTGGAACATCGTTCAAGACCATAATGGCTGGATTGAGGTTAAAGACAACAACCCTGGCGCACTTTTCGAAATTTATCTACCCGCAACAGATCAGTTGGTTTGCCCTCTTCAGGATCTCCAGACAGCTGAATCATTGCAGGGGCGTGGGGAAACCATTTTGCTCATCGACGATCAACTGGAGCAAAACGAAATTATTGAAAAAGCCCTCCAAAAAATGGGATATGTTACACACTCGGTCACCAGCGGTGAGGAAGGAATAGCCTTCATAGAATCACAGTCAGTTGATCTGGTCCTGCTTGACATGATGATGGGAAACGGCCTTAATGGCCGAGAGACTTTTGAAAGAATTTTACAAATTCACCCTCTGCAAAAAGCGATCGTTATCAGTGGCTATGCCAAGAGTGATGAGATATTGAAAGCAAGAGACCTTGGAATAGCAGATTTTATTGAAAAGCCTGTAACAATGTCCAAGATTGGTGTGGCAATCAGGCAGTCTCTTTCCTGAAACTGATTAAGTATTCTTGCAGAGGATGGTGATGAAACAGTGACACGAGAGAAAAGAACCTTTACCCGAATCACTTTAGATATACCTGGAAGCGTTTCCTTATATCAGATGGAAACCTATCATACCGGGTCAATAGCAAATATCAGTCTGTCCGGCTGTTTTTTCCCATGTAAGAGTGAACTGCCAGTCGGGGAACGGTGCGATGTTACCATAACCATTGGCGAGGGCTTAGAAGCCGGGCAAGTTACTATTGCTGGCATGATTGTCAGAAACAATCCCGAAGGGGCCGGAATCAGCTTCACAGACAATTCCCCTGAATGCAGACTTCAACTGGAAAAAATCATATCGCGAAAAACGGCAAGATAACTCCAGCCAGTCGGGTTGCTATGCCACTGTACCCCATCCCCCTTTTAGTACTTTTTATTTTTGGTACTTTTTATGACAGCATCATTTATGGCTGCTACGCGGTTGGGCAGAATAGCTAAAAGACAGACCAGTAACCCCTGGCGGCACAGCCAGCGTTTCTTGAAAAGTCCGATCAGTTTTCCTCGATCTTGCAACACGATATCCGGAAGAATATACTATATTCTGCTGTAATACGGTTCCGGATGCATCAAGGAACAAAACACGGACATCAAGAGAATCAAAGCTACGACGATAAGAGACCTGCCCACTGAGAGTCATGTTTACTCCAGCCAAACGATAGCTGTATTCCACAGTCAAGCCTCCATGGCTGAAATTGCCCTGACTGTTATCTGTTTGACTAAATGGAAGACGATGGTCAACCGGAACAACCCGCCCCACACCCGAACACCCCAAAATGCAGAGAAACATCAAGACAGGCAAGGACAGAACAACATTTTTCTCCACAGGTACATGCAGTGTTTTTTTCATACTCACCTCTCTGTCATGTTTTCGTTAGGTACTCTTGCTACAGTAAACACAAAACCCGAAAAAACCAATTCCCAGGTCCATCACAACAAGCGTTGACACCTTAAAAAACAATGTTATCTTACTTCCCATCCTAACAATGTTCTTGGACAGGATAATTACTATTCAGGGTTATTATTTATTTCTCCCGTAAATAAGTCGATGATGAAACGAATTTCTCATCTTGCGCTCCCTCTTCCACTCCTCCTCCTGCTCTGTGGATTTTTCTGGAGCAATCCGACCTGGGAACAGGTCAACGCAACCATTAACCGAAAATACCCGTCCGTTAAAAACATCGACATAACCAACCTGAAAACATTTTTAGACCAAGGCAAACTCTTCGTCCTTATAGACGTCAGGGAAAAAGAAGAGTTTGCAGTCAGTCATCTGCCGACTGCCGTCAACATTCAAAAATCTGCTGCTGTACATTATCCAAAAGACACTCCCATCGTCGTCTACTGTTCAGTTGGAGTCCGCTCAGCAGACTTTGCCGTAAAACTTGGCGACCTTGGTTTTACCAGTATCCTGAACCTGCGCGGCTCAATCTTTGCCTGGGGAAATAAGAGTTATCCCCTCGTTCGCGGCAACACAGCCGTAAGCGTTGTACACCCTTACAATAAAAAGTGGGGAAAACTGCTCAACCGTGAACTGCACATGTACAGCACGCCCTCAGAGGAGAGCACAAAAAAACGTCTTCGAACAGTCTTCGAACGGAAGCTAGTTAGGATTTTCGTAAAACACATAGGAAGTAGAATAATCGCTGAACTCAAAATAGACTTTTTTCTCTCCTGAATCGACGGCACCGTTTAAATTGGCATCCATGATACCGTAACCGAACCGGTAAGGACGTTCGGCCTTACCGCCGGTGGCGGTTGCCGTGGACAACTTGTCGATCTTCATGAACCGTCTAACCAACTTATCACCGGCGTAAACTTCAAGGATGCCATCCGTTCCCGTCCAATTCTGGACGGCCCGGCTTAACTTATTTTGAGACTCCTGGGTACATCCCGTTAGGGTAAGAGCTATGGCGGCACACAACATCAGGGTTTTCATAGTTTCTTCCTTTTCGTTCAAAGATATCGGAGTCTGCATTTACCTCCGAGGATTAATTATAGAACAACGAAGAGTTAGGGGATAATGGCAATTTCTGCTTAAAAATGTATGAGTCTGTTGATTTAGTGAGATTTTCGTTCGAGATCAAGGCATATGAAAAAAATAACCGGAGGCATATAGTCGATATTCCGAGGATTATTTTTTTCATATAACGCAGCGATCGGGCGAAAACACAGTAAATCAACGGGCTCATGTATGTGGTTAAAGTTACAGCGCAATATTCCTACTGTCAATACAAGGGGGGGCAACAAATATCGTTTCCCCTGACAGTCAATCAATTATATACGATTCGCTTATGGATATGATACAATTAAGGGAACCCTAATTACAGCAAATATAAGCAACTTCATGACAAAGGGGGAACGGCGATGAGAACAATGAAGGCGCTGGTCAAAGCAAAAAAGCAGGAAGGACTTTGGCTTCAAGAAGTTCCGGTTCCTGTTCCGGGCAAGAATGAAGTATTGATCAAGATTTCCCGAACAGCCATCTGCGGCACAGATGTCCACATTTTCAACTGGGACAGCTGGGCTCAACAGACCATCCCGGTACCGATGCCGATCGGCCATGAATTTGTCGGGACCATTGCCGAAGTGGGGGAAAATGTTCACGACTTCAAACCAGGCGACCTGGTCTCCGGGGAGGGGCATTTAGTTTGCGGGCACTGCCGAAACTGTCTGGCCGGTCGACGCCATCTCTGCATGAACACCAGCGGGGTGGGAGTCAATCGCCAGGGTGCCTATGCCGAATATCTCTCTATCCCTGTGACCAATGTCTGGTTTTGTGATTCTTCCATCCCTCTTGATATCCTCGCCTGTTTTGACCCACTGGGCAACGCTGTACATACCGCTCTCTCCTTTGATATACTCGGCGAAGATGTCCTCATCACCGGCGCCGGGCCCATTGGCTGCATGGCGGCAGCCATAGCCAAACATGCAGGAGCGCGCCACGTGGTGATAAGCGACATCAACCCTTATCGCCTGAATCTTGCAAAAACGGTTGGTGCCACCCGCGTGGTCGACGTGAGACAGGAAAAGATTGATGATATCCAGAAAGAACTCGGCATGAAGGAAGGGTTTGATGTGGCCATGGAAATGTCCGGCAGCCCTGCCGCCCTCAATTCAATTCTTGAAAATATATGTCACGGCGGGAAAATTGCTCTCCTTGGCATTATGCCGGAGAAAACTCCTGTTGACTGGAATACAGTGGTTTTCAACGGTCTGACCATCAAGGGCATTTATGGCCGGGAGATGTTTGAAACCTGGTATAAAATGACCGCAATGCTCCAGAGCGGCCTGGATATTTCACCACTGCTTACCCATAAATTTGATTACACTGATTATCTCAAAGGATTTGAGGTCATGCGCTCCGGCCAATCGGGCAAAGTAATTCTCAACTGGGACATAAAGGAATAAAGTATGTCGCTAAAACAATTAGATAAAGCACTGGCACAGGAGCTGGTCGAACTACAGAGCGAAGGCCGGGCCAAACCGCCCGAACGGATCATTACCGGCTACCTTCCCCCCACAAAGGGACGCGGGCCACGCTACACCCTGAAAGGTGAGAAGAAACAATTTATCCGCATGAACTCCAACTCCTACCTTTCCCTCTCCAACCATCCACAACTGGTTGCCGCCGCCGATACAGCTACTCATTCCTGCGGAGTCGGTCCAGGCGCCGTCCGTTTCATCGATGGAACATTTAGTTACCACAGCGAACTTGAACAGCGTATCGCCCGTTTCGTTGATAAACCGGCGGCCAAAATTTTCAACTCTGCCTACACCTCAAACTGCGGCCTGGCGCTCACCATTGGTAGCAAAAAGACCCACTGGATCGGCGACCAGCTCAACCACAACTCCATCATCCGGGCCATGCGTATCGCCGGGGTACCCAGCGCCAACAAAGGTATCTACGCCCACAACGACATGGATGAACTCCACAGATGTCTCGATTCGGTTGGCAAAGATATTGACAGGGTCGTAGTAATTTTCGATGGAATATTCAGTATGCGGGGTGATTTTGCGCCCATCGACGCCATCCTGGTAATCACTGAGCAATACAGCCAAAAATTTCGGGACGGAGTAATCACCGTGGTGGACGATTCACACGGCATCGGTGCATATGGTGCAACCGGCAGGGGAACACCAGAATTTGCAGGTGGCAGCCCGGATATTATTATCGGCACCTTCGGTAAGGCCTTTGGGGTCAACGGTGGTTTTATCGCTGCGAGTAAAACAGTCATAGAAACAGTGCGACAAAAAGCGGACACCTATATTTACACAAATCCATTAAGTGTTGCGGATTGTGCGGCTGCAACCAAAGCTCTCGATATCTGCGACAGCAACGAAGGGTTGCAACTGCTGGAAAATCTCCATCTTAGAACCCAGCAGTTCAGGAATGGTTTAGAGATGTTAGGCCTTGAATCAATCCCCGGCCCTCATCCGGTGGTGCCGGTTATGATTCGGGACACGGCAAAGACACATACCTTCGTCAAACATCTCTACGAAAATGGCGTTCTGGTAGTAGGGCTCACTTTTCCAGTTGTGCCTAAAGGTGATGAATCCATGCGCTTTCAGATCAACGCCGCCCATACTCAAGCTGACATTGAATATGTTTTAGAGATTCTGGCAAAAGTAATTTGAACAGAGAGAACCATGACAAAAATCGATACTTGAAAGAATGGGATCTTCAGCTGTTGGGGTAACCCAATACCTTCTATCTTTCATAGATAGTGGCAATTACCGCCGCAAGAATCAAAACAGCCCCCAAATAGCCAAGAGGAGTGAAATATTCTCCCAGGAAAATATAAGCAGTTATAGCAGCAATCAAGGGTTCCAGGGTAGCAACAATTGAAGCCCTGCCAGCTTCCAGGTACTTTAACCCCTGATAATAGCAGTAATTGGCAATAAATGTTGATATCACTGAAACGGCTATCAGAGCAGCCCAGGCGAAGGGGGTTTTGTGAACAAAATCAACAAAAGGGAGAATGCCAAGAGCCCCGAGAGGAAGGACGTATAAAAACAGGTTGGCCGACGAATATTTTTTCGAAAAATACTTTCCCATCGTATAATAGAGGGAATAACAAAAACCGGAAATCAATCCGGAAAGAATGGCAATGCCCCCAATAGATATTGTGGAAGCAGCATTTCCGCCTGTTTTAGAGATTAACACAACCCCAGTAAACACTAAGGCTATCGCCATAATTTTTATCCAGGTCAGTTTTTCCTTGTAAACAAAAAAGGCCACAAAAACCACCCATGCGGGAGCAGTATAGAGCAGTACCGCTGCAAAAGCGGCGCCTCCTGTTTTTACAGCAAACTGGTATGAGATAAAAAAAAGAGAAACACCGAAAACAGCAAATACCAGAAAAAGAGGGATATCTTTTTTATCAAGATACGTCTCCTTTCTTATAAAAGCCTGCACAGCAAAACATACCCAGGTGAGGCATGCTCGCCAGAAGGCAACCTCCATCGGCTCGACCCCCTGGGAAAAGGCCAGACTTGAAAATATTCCGATCAGGCCCCAGCAGAGGGCGGCTGATATTATAAAAAAATAGCCAGTGGACATTTTTATTTTATTCCTGAATCAGTTGCGATCAT
>WTAT01000278.1 GCA_013139415.1 Desulforhopalus sp. | reverse complement strand
TATGTGAAAAAAATAATCCTCCGGTAAGCGAGGAACGAGACTCCGAGATATTAAGTATATGTCTCCGGTTATTTTTTTCACATGCCTTGATATCAAACGAAAATACTCATAAATCAACAGACTCATTGATGGGCCTGTCTTTCCAACTTCTTCGATACTTAATTTGTGTATCTGCAGTGTAATCAATGTCGCTTCCCTACTGTATCAGTAGCATATCCTGTAACATGTGGAGGCGTTGATGGCTTCAACCCTCGACTGGATAAATCTCAGTCTCGTCCCTGGCCTGGGGCTTGGTGGTTTTTGGCGTCTCATTGAGCATTTTCATTCCCCGACTGAAGTTCTTCGTGCTTCCCAAAAAGAGCTGCTGAATGTCAGGGGAATCCAAGAGCGGCAGATAGCTGGGCTTTTTTCTTCAACAGACAACCAAAATCGTGGCGAAAAAGAGTTGGTACGCCTGGCCGCTCTCGGAGGAGTAGCGCTTTCTTTTGAGGACGATGGCTATCCGCCTTTGCTTCATCAACTTGTTGATCCTCCTCCCGTACTCTATATACTCGGTCAGAGTGAACTCCTTTGCAGTTCTGGTGTTGCCGTGGTCGGTTCCCGCGCTGCCACCAGCTATGGTCGAAGGACCGCCTTTAACCTGGGCCGAAACTTAGCAGCTTTATCTGTGACGGTAATTTCCGGTCTTGCCCTGGGAATAGACACTGAATCTCATTTAGGGGCTTTAGCTGGGCTGGGGAGTACAGTCGCCGTACTTGGTTGTGGGCTGGACGTGGTGTATCCGCGGCAGAACAGGGCTCTTTATAGACAAATTGCCGAACGCGGGGCTCTGGTAAGTGAGTATCCCCTTGGAACCAGGCCTGATGGTTTCCGATTTCCTGCAAGAAACCGAATTATAGCTGGCCTCAGCCAGGGAGTTATTGTCGTTGAGGCCGCAAGGAAATCGGGATCCCTTATTACTGCGCAGATGGCTCTCGATTGTGGCAGGGAAGTATTTGCGGTTCCAGGGCAGGTCGATTCTTTTAAGAGTGAAGGTGCTCACTGGCTGTTGCAACAAGGGGCCAAACTGGTCCAGAGGGTTGAGGACATTGTTGTCGAATTGGATTTACATTGCGGTAAAAATAACACCACCCAAAATGCTACGAAGTTAGAAGACAATTTCGATATTGAACCTGATGCCTTAGCATTACTGGCTTATATTGAGCCTTATCCGTTGATGCGGGAAGTGCTTTTAGAAAAATCGGGTTTTTCCCCGGCTCGCATGAGTGAGTTGCTTCTGTTGCTTGAGCTGGATGGGCTCATTGAAATGTTGCCTGGAGACAAACTGAGAAAAATTTCAGGGTAAGGCTTTCTAGCACTGGTAAACGGTAAAATAAGCCAGGATTCAGTTTAATGCCCCTTGAGGGTACTCTTTTCAGTACCCCCTCGGAGTCTATCGCTTACCTGAGGAGTAAGGCACTGATTATCCCTGTTAGAATTGAAAATTTCCGGGTAGTCCGGTTGCCCTAAAGGAGAAATTTATGAGCAAGCACATTCAAATAGCACCTTCGATCCTGTCCGCTGATTTTTGTCGATTGGGTGAAGAGATACGAGCTGTTGACAGAGCCGGCTGTGATATCATTCACATAGATGTAATGGATGGAAATTTTGTGCCGAACATTACTATTGGTCCTTTAGTTGTTAAGGCAGCCAGGGCTGTAACCTCTAAGGCCCTGGATGTGCATCTGATGATAAAAGATGCGGATAATTATGTTGATGCCTTTGCATCTGCTGGTGCCGACTGGATTACCGTGCATGTGGAAGCATGTGCCCATTTGCATAGAACTGTCTCGAGGATAAAAGAACTTGGGAAAAAGGCAGGGGTGGTTCTTAATCCGGCGACCTCTCTTTCGACCCTTGATTACGTCCTGGAAGAGGTTGATCTGGTTATGCTGATGTCTGTCAATCCAGGTTTTGGCGGTCAATCGTTTATTCCGTCAACGCTTGCCAAGATCTGGCAGCTCAGGCAACGGATTGATGCCATGGACCTTTCTGTGGATATTGAAGTGGACGGTGGAATAAGTGAGAATACCATCAGCGATGTTGCTGAAGCTGGTGCGAATATTTTTGTTGCCGGATCGGCTGTATACGGCAGTAATGATTACCAACAGATCATAACTTCTCTGAAAAAACTCGCCGAGGCCGGTGCTGCACGGTACCGATAACCTACACAGGAGGAGATTAATGTCGATTATTTTTAAATCACTTACAGAATCCCTGGTGTATCAGAAACTGTCTGAGTTGGCCAATCAACCATACGACCTTACCCGAAAGCATGCTTTGCAGGCTGAGAATCGGTTGAGCAGGTATGTGTGCAGGACTGAACTGCTGGATCTGCATTACGCGACAGAAAGGTTGGATGATCATGTATTGGATCTGCTTCAGGAACTTGCAGATGAACTACAGTTGGTTGACCAGTTTAAAATGATGCGACGAGGCGCAGTTCTAAACAGGATCGAGGGGGTTGATAGCGAAAACCGGCAGGTATTGCATACTGCCTGCAGGGATCTGTTTTGCACGGTCCCGGCTGAACCAAATGCTACCGGCGAGGCAAAAAAGGAGTTGGCAAAACTCAAAGAATTTCTGGAAAATGTAGATTCAGGAAAACTGTGCAATCATAAAGATGAACGTTTCAATACCCTCATTCATGTAGGCATTGGTGGTTCAGACCTGGGACCACGTTCGATATATGAAGCGCTGCGGGCGTATGGGCTTCCTGGAAGACAGGTGCATTTTATCGCCAATGTTGATCCCGATGATGGTGCACGGGTTTTGGCTGGAGTAAATCTGGAAAGAGCCCTAGTCTGTATTGTCTCAAAGAGTGGAAGTACCCTTGAAACCCTGACCAATGAAAAACTTGTATGTGGAGCTTTGAGGAAGGCAGGGCTTGATCCTGCCAAACACTGTATTGCCGTGACTGCTGAAAAAAGCCCTCTGGATGATCCTGGCAACTATCTCCAATCTTTTTATATGCATGATTATATCGGCGGTCGTTACAGCTCGACCTCAATGGTTGGTGCAGTTATGCTTGGATTTTCTCTCGGGCTTGAACATGTTATGGCTTTTTTACAAGGGGCCTCTGAGATCGACTGTCATGGGGAAGAAAAAAATATTCGTAAAAATATTCCTCTCTTGCTGGCACTGATCGGGATATGGAACCACAATTTTTTGAGGTTTCCAACCGCCGCTATTCTGCCCTACAGTCAGGCTCTTCATAGGTTTCCTGCCCATTTGCAGCAATGTGATATGGAAAGCAACGGCAAGTCCACTGACCGGAATGGAAGAACGGTGACCGGACGTACCGGGCCAATTATTTGGGGTGAACCCGGAACTAACGGGCAACATGCATTTTATCAGCTGTTACATCAGGGAACCGAGGTTGTACCTGCAGAATTTATCGGTTTTAAGCAGTCGCAGTACGAGGTGGATCTGGTGGTCCAGGGATCAACGTCACAGCAGAAATTATTGGCTAACCTGTTGGCCCAGATAGTCGCTATGGCAGTAGGGCAATCCTCAGAAAACCCAAACAGGAACTTTCCTGGTAATCGTCCTTCGTGTCTGCTGTTGGCGGATAAACTTACCCCGCGGGTAATGGGAGCACTCCTTGCTGTATACGAGGCAAAAATAGTTTTTCAGGGATTCGTTTGGAATATTAATTCATTTGACCAGGAAGGTGTGCAATTGGGTAAGGTCCTTGCTGACAGGTTCCTAAAAGCCATAAACGACATGTCAAAATCAAGCGAAACCCTTGAAGGAGCATTCCTGAACCAGTTGTAAGACAAGGTGTAGTGGAGGGATTCCTGTCATGAATGGCTGTTCAGTTTATGACTGGAGATCTAATGGATTTTTGTTGACAAAATCGCATAGCAAAGATATTCTCACACGCTGAATGAAATTTCATAATCGTGATCTGTCTCTCTGCTTTACGTATTCAGGTTGGCAGGTACGTGGTTAGCTATGGACGTTGAAAATAATAGACCGAAGGTTGGTTTTAGGTTTTCTGTTTAGAGCAAAAGTTTGGTTAAGGTTGAAGTATAAACAGTAATTCAAAGGAGGAAATCATGGCAAAGCATGAGACGCCCTTGTTGGACCAGTTGGAGAGTGGCCCGTGGCCAAGCTTCGTGACCGACATTAAGCGCCAGGCAGAGAAGAAGCCTGAGTGTTGGGATATTCTTGGCATCCTGGAGTTATCCTATAAAGACAGGATCACCCATTGGAAACATGGCGGCATCGTAGGTGTTTTCGGTTACGGTGGTGGTATCGTTGGACGTTACGCTGATGTACCCAAGTTGTTCCCTGGAGTTGAGCATTTTCACACCATTCGTGTTGCTCAGCCGTCATCCAAGTATTATTCCACAAAAAATCTTCGTCAGCTCATGGACCTGTGGGAAAAACATGGTTCCGGAATGACCAATTTTCACGGTTCGACTGGTGATATCATTCTTCTTGGTACCCGTACCGAGAATCTTGAGCCGTTTTTCTGGGATCTGACCCACGACATGGAGCAGGATCTTGGTGGTTCCGGTTCTAACCTGCGTACCCCTGCCAACTGTGTAGGCCAGTCTCGCTGTGAATGGTCCTGCTATGACACTGAGGAAGCATGTTATCACTTGACCATGCATTATCAGGATGAAATTCATCGTCCTGCATTCCCGTACAAGTTCAAGTTCAAGTTCTCTGGCTGTCCAAACGACTGTGTTGCAGCTATTGCTCGTTCTGACGTCTCCGTTATCGGTACCTGGAGAGATGATATCCGCATCGATCAGGCTGGCGTGAAAGAGTATGTTGCTGGAAATTATCCGCCGAATGGCGGTTCCCACTCTGGCAAAGACTGGGGTCCATTTGACATTCAGAAAGAAGTCATCGATATCTGTCCTACCGAGTGTATGTGGATGGAAGGTGATGAACTAAAAATTGATGATTCTGAATGTACCCGTTGTATGCATTGCATCAACGTAATGCCTCGGGCTCTTCGTCCGGGTGCTGACCAAGGTGCTTCTATCTGCGTTGGCGCAAAAGCTCCAATCCTTGATGGTGCGCAGTTCTCTACCCTTATCGTACCTTTCATGAAGGTTTCCAAGGATAACGATTTCGAAGAGCTCATTGAGTTCATCGAAACTATCTGGGACTGGTGGATGGAAGTTGGTAAAAACCGTGAGCGTGTTGGTGAGACCATGCAACGTGTAGGTCTGCCGACATTCCTGCAGGTTATGGGAATTGAAGCAATTCCACAGCATGTTAAAGAACCTCGCTCAAATCCTTACATTTTCTGGAAAGAGGAAGAAGTCGAGGGTGGTTTTGAGCGTGACGTTGTAGAATTCCGCGCCAAACACGCAGCCTAATTAATTAATGCTGTTTTAATTTGAGCTAACAATTCATATTAAATATAAGGAGAAGTACCATGGGTTATGATCCAAAAAAACCAATGGAAGGACGTATTTCAGATCTTGGGCCACCAAATTATGAACAGTTTTTTCCGCCTGTCATCAAGGCGAACAAGGGCAAGTGGTTGTGGCATGAAATCACCCAGCCTGGTGTTTTGATGCATAAGTCAGAAACCGGTGACGAGGTATATACCGTTCGTTGCGGTACCTGCCGTCTTGTTTCTGTTGAATATATTCGTGAAGTCTGTGATATCGCCGATAAGCATTGTGACGGTTTCATGCGATGGACCACTCGCAACAACGTCGAGTTTATGGTTGATTCCAAAGATAAGGTCCAGCCTCTTCTCGACACTCTCGCCAGCATGGGTAACAGGTACCCCGTTGGTGGAACCGGTGCCGGTGTGACTAATATTGTTCACACCCAGGGCTGGGTACATTGTCATACCCCTGCAACCGATGCCTCTGGTGTTGTTAAGGCGGTAATGGATGAACTGTTTGATTATTTCACCTCCATGAAATTGCCTGCCCAGGTACGTATTGCCCTGGCATGCTGTCTGAACATGTGTGGTGCCGTTCACGCGTCTGATATCGCTATTCTCGGTATTCACCGTAAGCCACCAATGATCGATCATACCCGTATCACCGGTGTCTGTGAATTGCCTCTGGCGATCGCCTCTTGTCCTCTTGGCGCAGTTAAGCCGGCAAAAGCAGAGGTTGATGGTAAAGAGATCAAGACTGTTAAGGTAAATGTAGAGCGTTGTATGTTCTGTGGTAACTGTTATACCATGTGTCCTGCAATGCCACTTGCAGATCCTGAGGGTGACGGTATCGCTATTCTTGTTGGTGGTAAGGTTTCCAACAGAGTGAGCGCACCGAAATTTTCCAAGCTGGTTATTCCGTTTTTACCGAATACTACCCCCCGCTGGCCTGAAACTGTTCAGGCTGTCAAGCAAATCCTCGAAGCTTATGCCGCTGACGCTAAGAAATATGAGCGTGTTGGCGAGTGGGCTGAAAGAATTGGCTGGGAAAAATTCTTTGAAAAATGTGATATCCCATTCACTATGAAGAGCATCGACGACTATCGTCTTGCCTATGACACCTGGCGTACCACCACACAGTTCAAGTACACCAGCCATATCAAATAGTAAGACTAGAGTGGTGTTTGATGACCAGGCCGGTGGTGAACTGCCTGGTCATTTGATGCTTTCTTCTTCAAACACTATACTAGGAGTATAACCATGGCACTGGAAAAAGAAGCTTTAAAAGACGCCATTGAGGAGAAAGCTACCAAATCTCCCAAACCGCAGCTTTACATCAAGGATTTTTATAAATGTGATCCTGATTCAAAGCCGCGTGTTATTAAAAATGTAGCGAACGAGATGGTTCGTGAAGGAAGGCTTATGTATTGGTCTTCTGGGTCAACCACGATGTATGCAATTCCTGGACGTATTAAGAACGAAGAAGGTGCAGACGGAATCTGAAAAGCAGAATCACTTATAGTGCGTCGCAGACGAACTGAGTCCAGTTTACATTGTTAACTCATTAATATATCGCCTCTATAAGAATTAACAGAGTATCAACTCATAAGCTACGGACTATAGTTCGTTTTTTTAAAAGCATAAAGAATTCCTTTCTTTATGCTTTTTTCTATTAGTGCCTTACTCCAGATTTCCTGTCATAAAAAACCAGAAATCTGGAGAGTGTATTGAAATTGGAAACTTAAAGTGACCACCAAGGCACTTATCCTGGCTTATTTTCCCGTTTACCGGGGTTTGCTATGTATCCAATCCATTTCTTCGAATCCATTCCCTCCACTAATATCCTTGCCAAGAAGCTTGCTGGAGCTGGTGCCATTCATGGTACTGCTGTTATCGCTGCCAACCAGACAGAGGGCCGAGGCCGACTCGGCAAGAGCTGGTATTCAGCCCCAGGTAAAGGCCTCTATTGCTCAATTCTCGTTCGACCAGATGTTGCCATCGAAGATTACCCCCAAATAACCCTTGTGGCCGGCTTAGCCGTGGCATTGGTTTTAGACAGGATCACCGGTGAGTGCTCACAGTTAAAATGGCCCAATGATATATATTTTTCTGGTAGAAAGGTAGCTGGCATATTGACTGAATCTTCTTCAATGATGAATGCATTGGATGCAAGATATGCTGTGGTAGGTATAGGGCTAAATATTAATCATATTCCCGAAGATTTCCCGCCAGACCTGAGAACATTGGTAACCTCATTATTTGTTGAAACTCAAACTGAATTTGCTGTGGAAGACCTTTTTCAAACCATTCGTTTGGAATTACTCAGCCTGCTGCAAATATTTAGTGATGGTGGTTTTCAGCAACTGCTTACACAATGGCGAAAAAAAGATTATCTGCTGGGAAAAGAGATGGAATGTGTGAGCAGCGAAGGTAAGAGAATAAGAGGTGTTTCGCTGGGACCAGATGACGGGGGGCAACTGCACGTAAGAGATACCTCCGGTCGCATTCATGAAGTTCTATCAGGGGATGTCCGCTTGGCGACTTCATAACCCTGGTAAACGGGAAAATAAGCCAGGACTCAGTTCAGTACCCCCTTGAGGGGTGTAAGTGCCTTGGAAGTAATTTTAAGTTTATAATTTCAATACACTCTTCAGATTTCTTATTTTTTATACCCCTCAAGGGGGTACTAAAAAGAGTGATAGGAAATCTGGAGTAAGGCACTAAAATAAATCCGCCAAAACAGTTTATGAAACCGATCGGCGGATTTGTTAAAGCTGGTGTGCGACTGTAGAGCTAGTATCTGTAATAATCAGGCTTGTACGGACCATCTACCGAGACACCGATGTAGTCGGCCTGTTCTTTGCTGAGTTCAGTGAGATTTGCACCGATCTTTTTTAAATGTAATCGGGCAACCATTTCATCAAGGGATTTTGGCAGAAAATAGACCTTGTTTTCATACTTTGCCGGGTTTTGCCAAAGTTCAATTTGGGCCAGGACTTGATTGGTAAAAGAATTGCTCATTACAAAACTTGGATGGCCGGTGGCGCAACCAAGATTAACCAAGCGACCTTCGGCCAGCACGATAATTTTCTTTCCGTCTGGGAAAATTACATGGTCAACCTGAGGTTTGATATTATCCCACTCAAGCTCCCTGATACCGGCTATGTCGATTTCTGAATCAAAGTGACCGATGTTACAGACTATGGCCTCATCTGGCATCTGTTCCATATGTTTACGGCTAATGACTTTCAGGTTGCCGGTGCAGGTGACAAAGATATTACCGATGGGAGCTATCTCTTCCATGGTCACAACCCTGTATCCCTCCATTGCTGCCTGAAGCGCGCAGATTGGATCAATTTCGGTTATATAGACAGTGGCCCCCATGCCCTTTAGCGCCTGGGCACAACCCTTCCCTACATCTCCAAAACCTACTACAACCGCATTCTTACCGGCGATCATAACGTCGGTAGCACGCTTGATTCCATCGATGAGTGATTCCCGGCAGCCATAGAGATTGTCAAATTTGGATTTGGTGACGGAGTCATTGACGTTGAAGGCCGGACAGGCGAGACTACCTTCAGCCGCCATCTCATTGAGTCTATGTACCCCGGTAGTGGTTTCTTCACTGATGCCGCGAATATTGGTCAGTTCCTTGGTGTATTTCTCATGGAGTACCAGAGTCAGATCTCCACCGTCGTCGAGGACCATGTTGGGGTTCCAGTTATCAGGTCCGAAGATTGTCTGGTCTATGCACCACCAGAATTCTTCTTCAGACTCACCCTTCCAGGCAAATGTCGGTATACCGGCTGCTGCCATAGCAGCAGCGGCATGATCCTGAGTTGAGAAAATGTTGCAACTGGACCAACGAACTTCAGCACCAAGGTCGACTAGGGTCTCCATCAATACCGCAGTTTGAATGGTCATATGCAGGCAGCCGGCAATGCGAGCCCCTTTTAATGGTGCTTTGCCACGGTATTCCTCTCGAAGCGCCATCAGTCCGGGCATCTCTGTTTCGGCGATGGAAACTTCCTTGCGCCCCCAGGCTGCAAGACTCATATCTGCAACTTTGTAATCTTTAAATGTTTCGGTCATATCTGTATTCCATTCATCATTTTAAATAATCTAACACCCCACAAGGGGGTATAAGTGCCTCGAAGGTCTCCCTACGTTCGCTATCTGGAGGTTACTTTAAGTTCCTAATTTCAATACACTCTCCAGATTTCTTGTTTTTATACCCCTCAAGGGGGTACTAAAAAGAGTGACAGGCTTTCAGGAGTAAGGCACTAAGTAGTCTTAACTGTAACCAAACAAGCGCGCTTTAACGAAGATTGGCTGCATCACGAAGGATATCGGCTTTATCTGTTTTTTCCCAGGTGAAAGACTCAAGTTCACGGCCAAAATGACCATAAGCCGCGGTTTGTTTGTAAATGGGCCGTAGCAGGTCGAGCTGTTGTACAATAGCTTTTGGTCTGAGGTCAAAGTGTTCAGCAATGAGTTTTTTGATCTCAATATCAGAAATTTTACCGGTACCGAAGCTGTTGACGTTGATCGATACAGGTTGGGAGATGCCGATGGCATAGGCAACTTGAATTTCAAGTTCACTTGCAATACCGGCAGCAACTAAGTTTTTGGCAACGTAACGACCGTAATAGGAGCTGGACCGATCAACTTTTGAGGGATCTTTACCGGAAAAGGCGCCGCCGCCATGGGAACCCTTGCCACCATAGGTGTCGACAATAATTTTACGACCTGTAACGCCGCAATCACCAACAGGACCGCCAATGACAAAACGACCGGTAGGGTTAATGAAGAATTTGGTCTTGGCATCTATCATATGAGCGGGAAGAGTGGGTTTGATGATCTCTTCCATGACAGCCTCTTTCAGGTCGTTGTAAGCAATAGTGGTATCATGTTGAGTGGAAAGCACTACTGCCTCAATTCTACTCGGCACATTATCCACATATTGGATGGTAACCTGGCTCTTGGCATCGGGCCTGAGCCAAGGTAAAATGTTTGATTTTCGAACTTTAGCCTGCCTTTTGGTGAGTAAATGGGCGTAGTAAATGGGCATAGGCATAAGGACATCGGTCTCATTAGAGGCATAACCAAACATCAACCCCTGATCGCCCGCTCCCTGATCGAGATCAAGGCCGGTTCCTTCGTCAACACCTTGCGCAATATCCGGTGATTGCTTGTCAATGGAAGTTAGTACTGAACAGGATTGCCAGTCAAAACCCATCTCTGATGAATTATAACCGATTTCCTTGATGGTCTGGCGTACAACTTCCGGCATATCCACCCAGGCTGAAGTGGTAATTTCTCCAGCGATAATGGCCATGCCTGTTGTGACCAGAGTTTCACACGCAACCCTTGCAACGGGGTCTTGTTCGAGAATTGAATCCAGGATAGCATCGGAAATTTGATCGGCTACCTTGTCAGGATGGCCTTCGGACACCGATTCTGAGGTAAATACATAATCTGACATAAAAACTCCAACTTATAAAATTAAAACAGCACCAAATGAAAATGCTAACAATAAAAAGCTAAATAATATACACAATATTATAATTAAATGCGGTAAAAAGAGTAAATAGAGTTAAAAAGATTTTGAAATATTTTTTGTGTCTTGCGGTTATTGTTGTATAGCTAATAACCTTCAAGTCAGAAGTGTAAAACAGTTTCGCGTGATTAATGATTCTTGCCGGGCTGTAAAACAATGATTAGCATGCACAATCTGACAGCCGTTGATAAGTGAGTCGACTACATAATGTCGGCAGAAATTTAGTGATTTTTTATAAGGGGATGTAGACGAATGTCTATTGAAGCAGCAAAGCAAGTCTTGAAAATTGAAGAACAGGGATTGGCAGCAGTTCGTGAGCGAATTGGTGATGAGTTTGTGCGCGCGGTTGAAACCGTTTTGTCCAGCCTGGGAAGATTGGTGATAACCGGAATTGGTAAATCCGGTATTGTGGGACAGAAGATATCTGCAACTTTGAATAGTACCGGAACTCCATCTTTTTTTCTGCATCCCGTCGAGGCGATGCATGGTGACCTTGGGATGGTAATGGCCGGAGATGTTATTTTGGCGATTTCCTATTCGGGCGAGACAGCTGAACTGAATGGATTACTTATCAGTTTGAAAGAAAGAGGTAACAAAATAATTGCTATGACCGGTGGAGGATCTTCTTCACTTGCAGCAGCAGCAGATATTGTACTGGACATCAGAGTACCAAAAGAAGCATGTCCACTGGGGCTTGCGCCAACTGCGAGTACTACAGCAACGCTGGCCATGGGAGACGCCCTTTCCGTTGTGCTGCTCAATCGAAAAAAGTTTCAGGCTGAGGATTTCAGGCTGAATCATCCCGGCGGAAGCCTTGGACAACGATTAAAGGTAAAGGTTACGGAGGTTATGCTTGCCGGCAAGGACATCCCTGTTGTCTCCCCGGGAGATTCTGCCGCAGATGCACTTCGGGTCCTCAATGAGAAAAATAATGGTGCAGTTCTGGTTGTCGGGCAGGGCAAAAATGTTCTTGGGATCGTCACAGATGGAGATGTTCGCCGTGCTGTCGTGGGTTTGAAAGGATTTTCTGCTCTAACTGCGGAACAGTTGATGACAGAAAATCCTATTTGCATTGATGGAGACCGACTCGCGGCTGATGCTTTGAGTATCATGCAAAAACATGAGATCACAGCATTGCCGATTGTTGATGGTGCAAATAAACTTCAGGGTTTACTCCATTTACATAATCTACTGGGTAAAGGTGAGTTTCGATTTCTGGTGTGAGAGAGCGCCAGGATTGCGAGAAAAACGGTGTAGTTGCTGTTTGTATCGTTATTATTCGGAATAAAAGCTCCACTTTCCCGTTCTTTTATCGTAGGCGTAAAACATGACCAAGGTGAGTGGACGGCCTCTGCCTTTTTCTGTGCATTGCATCCTGAACACCAATTTGGATTCGGTTTTTTTAGTATTAGTGACCTGCGGGTTTGTTAGATTTTCGGGGATAGCTGCAGGAAAGTTGGCAGTAAAAAGTGATTGGTAATTGTCTTTTAGGTACTTTACTTTTGTTAGTTGAAACATTTTTTCGTCGAGTGACTTTATCGCTGTGCTGGTCTCTGCTGAAGTGTTGATAAATTCTTCTTCTGTCCTAAAAGAGCTATTTTTAATAGCATTTATAATCTGCAGGTAAGTACGCCTTGCATTCATAAAATCATCATTTTCAAGCATGGCTTGAATGGCTTGACGGTCCCTGATTATTGAAGCCTGAAGAATAATTCTGTCCAGTTTACGGATATTACTATCCGAATCAGTTTCATTTTGTATACCTTGGCTGCTAGTCATTAAATCACTGGCCTTGCTGTATGCTTCTATAGCATCGTCCCAGGATCCGGAAGCAAAAGCTTTGTTGCCTATGTTTATGGTAGTGTAGAGTTCTGCTCGTTTTATGTTGTTCCGGATGGCGTCAATTGACTCGGGTGGCAGTGCAGTCTCCTGGCTGCTGGCCAAGGCAAGGTTGTAGGATTCCATCGCACTTATCCAGTCGGAGCCGGTAAAAGACAGGTCACCCTGCTCTTTGAGATTTGCAAATTGGCAATTTTGTAAAGCTTTCTGGAGTTTTTCTGAATATTGGCCGCGGTCTGATTCGGGAAGAGATACCAGAATTTTCTGGGCTTGTAATAATTTTTCAATGGCGTCTTCCCACTGTTTTTTTTGTATTGAAATCTGGGCCGGGTCGTAGAAAATTCTGAACTCGGACATAAGACGCTTATACTTAATGTTTTCTATAATCAGGCGGTCAAGGTACGTGCTGTTTTCAGCTTGGGCGAGGAGAGTTTTGTAAAGCTCTAGTGCTGGTTTCCACATCTCTTGCATGAAGAGTGTTTCTGCCTCCTTAAGCTTCGTGTTTATTGACAGGATCGTGTTGACCTCATCTTTTGGAATGTATCTGTCATCCAGGAATAAGTTGCCGGCCAATCCCTGGCTGAGTTTTTCAGACTGCAAGATCGCAAAAGCTGATTTCTCAAGTTGACGTGCTCTGTCTTGCTGTATGAATTTTACGTCACCAACCAATTGTAGTACTTTTTCGCATGAAGTTTTGGCGACATCGAATTGATTGTTTGCATGGGATGTGGAACATTGAACATAGGTGGCCTCTGCATTGTTGAGTTTGGCGTTCATTGAAAACCAAAGATATCCGCTGTATCCCATAACGATAGCAAGCAAACCAACAAACAGAAACAGGGGTAATTTGTTTTTTCCACTGCTTCTTGGTAAAAACAGCTCATTTGGAGACGGAGGTTTTGCTTTTATCGCCTTCCTGGTATCCTTTGGGGAGCCATTTTTGATTGGTTTCTCAGGAGGGGAATCACTCTCTATAGATTCAACAGAGTCATGGGGGTCAGAAAAATCCAACGCAATGTCCGGACTAATATCAGCCAAGAGAGCCAGGGTCTGTTTAAGTCGCTGAATATCGGAATCGATAGTCGGAAAATCGGTAACAATAGTAGGAATTTGTTGATATATCTCAAATGCTATTTGGGCATCGCCCTTATCTTCGGATTTTCTACCATCACGGTGCAGCTTTTCAACCGTTCGAATCTTATCCCTGGCTTGTTGGCATAATGCAGTCAGTGCATCGGAGGGTTGTGTATTGTTCTCACCAGTTTTCAGAAGAGTATAATACTTTTTCTGACTCTTTAGTAAGCTGAGAAGCTCAAAGTCTATTGCCTCGGGAGAATCCACCCCAGCAGAGGATCTGCTAATAATACTTTCTTTGTTATCTCCCTCTTCATCCAGAGCAAGAAAGTCAAATTCGGTTGTTAAGTCAGTATCGTCAAGGGTGTCTATTTGGTTAATACGATCTTTGGGAGAGGGCTTGGAATTATTTTCGATGCTCCAATTAATATTTCTAAATGGAAATTTACCAGAGTTCTTCTGGTACCATTCAGCCGCATCTTCATTAAAGGCGTTGGTTGTTGAGTAGATTTCCCCATTGATCATTTTTCCGATATGGATGATAAGATCGGAAAGGAGACGATCCTGTTCCCAGAATTCGCCAAGGCAAATTGCAGCAGGATCAAAATCTGGGTGGAAAATGGTACTTTTGGGCTTGCAACTCGGTGGAAAATGTGGAAAACCAAATGGGATGGCGAGTTCCACCGTATGATCTATTGATTCGACGATCTTTCCCGCACCATTTTTGCACATCCCGGTGATCGTGTAGGTGATCTCGTAATGATCGGGGGGATTTCCCTTTGTCGGACTAACGGAAATCACTGGATGAGAAACGAAATATTCGCTTACCTGCCTAAATATTTCATCTAACTGGTTGGGAGTAGCGGACATGATTATTTATTGTAATAGTTATAAATTGAGTACCATTTTTGTCAGTATAGCAACTAATTTGAGCAACACCAAAAGAAAGTTCAACAGAGTGAAGATTTGCACTCGGAGAGAGTGTTTTTCGGATATAGAATGGCAATTGACAAGCGTTCTCCATTTTACAAGTGCAAATGAATAATTTTAGCGCAGTTTTCACCATCGTTAAAGAGAAGAATTGTCCCTTGTATAATGTGGATGAACGATTACATCTTTCGGACAAGACCCTATCCTGCCCGAAAGGAAAGGAGATGTGTCTTATCCTCGTACGTGATCTGACCGAGCTTTTGTTCAAGTTTTTACAAAAACAACCGCTTGATTTGAATGACTATGCGGGTAAAGTCTTTAATTGCAGTGGCTGCACAGGCTTGATTAAATTCTCACTGGTACAACCCGATGAACCGAGAGATGACCTTTCCGGCGGCAGCAATGGCGGAGGTTCTCTTGCCAAAATAGATTCGGTTGTCCTGGAAATGTTTGGGAAAGTTGTTGACTGCGCCTTACTCCAAGCTCTCCCTCCAGACCAAATAGAGACCCTGCTTGGCCATTTCCGAGAGATCCTACTTGAGGAGGATGCAGTACTTATCCGCAAAGGAGAAAAAAATCTTAACCTGTATATTGTTTTTGATGGTGAACTCATGATCGAGAGTGGCGGGGTTCATCTAGCCACGCTTGCAGAAGGGGAAATCTGTGGTGAAATGAGTTACCTTGGGGCGGATGTAGCTGTTTCAACTATTAAAGCAACCAGGAAGTCCAAAGTGCTGGCAATGGCCGGGGATGTTTTTGCTAATTTGCTGGGAAACAATCACGCGGTCCAGGCGTATATGGCGCAGCTGCTGGCTGGAAGGCTGAGGAAGACCAACGCAGCACGGGCACGAGATTTTGAATCCTGTATGAGTGGTCGGATTGATGAGATCGTACCAGCAGAGCTCTTTCAGATTTTTCACATGCACCAGAAAACGGGTGTACTGTCCCTTGAGCTGCCGGGCGGGCGGGCTAAGGTCTCTTTCCGAGAGGGATGTATTATCAATGCCAGCTATTGTAAACTGACCAATGAAGAGGCTATATTTAAAGTCCTGTCGGAAAAAACAGGGTTCTATCGTTTCACCTCAGGTCTCTCGCCGAGTGAGATGAAAGCCGCAGAGATCGGGGATTTTATGATGCTGCTTATGGAAGGTGTCAAGCGGGTTGATGAGGATCAGGACCGTTAGGGCCTAACTCCTGAAAGTCTGTCATTCAGTTCAATACCCCTTTGTGGGGTGTTAGTGCCTTACTCCTGAAAGCCTGTCACTCTTTTTAGTACCCCCTTGAGGGGTATAAAAAACAAGAAATCTGGAGAGTGTATTAAAATTAGAAACTTAAAGATACCACCAAGGCACTTATCCCGGCTTATTTTCCCGTTTACCGGGGTTAGTTCTTTGGAAGTTCTTGTCTCTTTTTTTTAGAATTTTGTAAAGATATTTATACTCTGCAGGGGGCACCGATTAGTGACTTGGCTTACTCCGCGTCCAACGCGGTCAATGCTTTGTCGATCGAAATGGCGGCAAATTCAGGATCTCTAAAAAATTATTGACATGGTATGCAGCCTGAAGATGCGGGCTCTTAAAGGCGACCAGCGGTACCTTGCAGCTTTTGGCATGTTCTTCATCGAGCACCGAATCGCCGATGAAAATTGTTTCCTCTGGTTCACAGTTATAGTGGGTAAGGATTTCGTGAAGTCCATCCGGAGCCGGTTTTGGTCGCCTGGCTGTAGCAGCTGTGACCACCTTACCGAAATAATCTTCGAGATTATAACTCCTGAGCAGGGGAATCATGGTGTTCGTTCGGTTGGTTGAAATTGCCAGGTGGTAGTATTTGCTGGTGATTTCGAGAAACTCCACCAGGTCTGCTTCGATCGCCATATATTTCAAAAATGGTGTGTATTCACACAACTGCCTGAATGCATGTACTTCATCAAGAGTCGGCAGGGTATAATGACGGAAAATATGTTGCACCGAGTCGGCCACGTTGTTCATGTGGACATAATCCTCTTCACTCTCACTCATCAGTACCAATCCAAAATGAGCCAGCAGATGGTTATAGTACATGCAATTGGCTTTTTTGGAATCGAACATGACTCCGTCGCAGTCGAATACTATGAGTTTTAGCATGGGGCAAATATTCCAGGGATGTTGAATGTTGTAATGAAAAACAGGAAAGTCAAAACGGTGCAAAGAGTTGCTGGCGCAGCCATTCAATACCAAAGAGTAACAGCTCCTCATCGTTACCCAGGCGATTTTTTTCAGTTGGCGTAAGAGTTATTGAGTCCATCCGGTCTTTCAGCACCATTTCCCTGAACGTATCAATGTTGTAGAATGTCAGGATAAACAGTTCAATCTGTTTGGCCGAGGGAATGAAGCCTTTACGTATTGAATCATGCTGAAGAATTACCGCCGCTGCATCGTTGAAGCTGTTGTAGGTCAGTAGCTCCTGTCCCTCACTGTATTGCTGGGCATTCTGCACCACCGGTTCTTGAAATCCCTGGCAGTGCTCTTCTTTCATGAGGACAAAATGTTCTTCCATTGTACCATTTTCATCACGAATGACTGCACGGCCAAGAGGGTAGGCACGGCAGGCCGCCGGCCGGTGCTCGTAAACAGTGCAGCCCTGGTCAGCCACAAAGACACAGCTGGCCCTGCCGTCATCGACCATTGTCAGGTAAAATCTTGGAAACGGTTCGCCTGGATCCTGTTCGATGATGATGTAGTTGTCAAGCAATTCTTGGGAGGTGAGGCCGGTTGCCATTCTCAAGCGCAGGACATCATATGGGGTGAGGGCGAGCTCTAGCATACGGCAACATTCGGTAAAACACTTTACCCCTTTGTGACAGGAAAAGGTAAAAGAGTCCGTACGGGCAAGCGCTGTAACTTGTTGTGGTGTATTACCTGGTTGTGTCATCTGTTGTGTCATCTGTTGTCCTAGGCCGCCTTTTTACCCCATAACAAGAGAACTGGACTCGCTATGAAAATGGAGGAGTAAGTACCTACCGCTACACCGGTTAACAGGGCAAAAGAAAAGTCGTGGATAACCGTGCCGCCCAAAAGATAAAGAGCGAGAAGGACAATGCCGGTGGTGAGCGAGGTGACGATGGTTCGACTGAGAACCTGATTGATACTGTCATTGATAGCACTGGCAAGAGAGCCCGCACTTGATTTGTGCATATTTTCCCTGATTCTATCAAAAACGACTACCGAGTCATTAAGGGAATAACCGGCCAGGGTAAGCAGTGCAGTAACGATGAGCAGCGTGATTTCAATGTTCATGATCCAGCATATTCCCAGCACGACCATGACATCATGAAAAGTAGCAGTGGCTGCAGCAAGACCAAAGCGAATGTCGAAGCGGAAAGCAAAGTAGACAATAACCCCAGCTAGGGATATGAGGATAGCCTGAATAGCCTTATTACGGAGAACTGAACTGACGGATGAACCGATTTCAGACTGGCTTTCCAGAATGAATTCTTTTTCGGGCAGTTCGGTGGAGAGGATACTGCTCACAGACTCCCCGAGGTTGGCAACAACAGCTTCCGATTTTTTAATTTTGATGATAAGTCGATGTTCGTTTTCAACCTCCTGCAGGTTGATATCCTTCATATCGTTTCTGCTGAATGCGTCTCTTACTTCGGCCATGCTGAAGTCCTGAACCGCTTTGTACTGTAATAGTGAGCCGCCGGAAAAATCTACACCTAAATTGGCGTTTCCTCGAGCGATCTGGATAAGAGCTATAAGACCAATTCCTACCATGACTGCGGAAATTGCGTAGGTGATATTCTTGATTTTTAAATAATCAAGGTTTGGTTTTTTGGTAAAGAGCATGAAGTTAAGCTTTTTCATCGGTCTGATGGCATTGATCGTGTCAAACATCAGTCGCGAAAAGAAGAGAGCCGCGAAAAGATTGAAAATAATACCCAAAGAAAGGGTAACGGCAAATCCTTTAATTGGCCCGGTGCCAAACATGAAAAGAGCTACTGCTGTTATCAGGGTTGTCACCTGGGAATCGACGATGGTAAGAAAAGCCTTGCCAAAACCGCCATCAATACTTGACCTCACTGATTTTCCAAGGGCATACTCTTCGCGCATCCTCTCAAAAATAAGGACATTGGCATCCACCGCCATACCAATAGACAGGATGATACCTGCAATGCCAGGCAGGGTAAGGGTGGCATTGAGGATAGCCAGTCCGGAGAAGAGCAGGAGGATATTAAGGATTAGTGCACTGTTGGCAATAACACCGGAAAGCCGGTAGTAAATCAGCATAAAGCCAAGAACTATGATGGCACCGAAAATACCGGAGGAGAGTCCTTTATTGATTGAGTCCTGTCCAAGAGTTGCGCCGACGGTCATGTTCTGGATTATATCCACCGGTGCGGGCAGGGCACCGACTCTGAGTACTATGGCTAAGTCTGCCGCATCCTCATGGGTGAAACTTCCGCTGATCTGGGCCGAACCTCCAAGGATACGTTCGCGGATAACCGGTGCGGAGCGAACAACATCGTCTAAAACAATGGCCATCCGTCGACCGACATTTTGCTCGGTTATATGAGCAAAAACTTTTCCACCGCGGCCGGTCATGTCCAGGCTTACGTATGGTTCATTAAAATTACCGCCAATCCTTACCTGGGCGTCTTTAATCATATCGCCTGTCATAAGGATTTTGCTCTCAAGGAGAATGGGGATCAGGGTTTCTTTCTTTGTCTGCTTATCAATATCTTTTTCAAAAAAGAGTGATGTGTTGTCTGGTAGTCTGCTCTGCAGGGCACGATTGAGCTTGCTCATGCTTTCACCGTCCTGCCACTGTTTCGAGGCCCGGGCGTCAGCCACCAGTTTCTGAAGGTTTAGGCCGGTTGTATCTGCCACTATTTTGAACTCCAGCTGGGCGGTATCGCCAAGGAGTTTCAGTGCTCGTTTAGGATCTTTAATACCAGGGAGCTGGATAACAATTTCATCCTCACCCTGACGAATAATCACTGGCTCGGCCACTCCAAACTGGTCGATTCGGTTGCGGAGAATCTCAAGTGATTGATCTACTGCGTGGGTTTTGATATATTGTTTTTTTTCATCTTTTAAGCTCAGGAAGATACGCGGAAAACTGCCTTCTTTTGTTTCTATTCTTGCGTCTATGTCAGGGAAATCCTCGTTAATAAGGTTATCCACTTTGTCAACGGCACTCGCGTTAGGCAGGGTGAAGATAATAGTGTCCGGAGATGTTGATGGACTTCTGACCGCGCTTATTGACTCTTCAGAGAGGGAATCTTTGAGATCATTGGCGGCGAATTGCAGTGAATTTTCTTCAGCCTTTTGAAGGTTGACTTTCAATATCAGGTGCATTCCACCCTGAAGATCAAGGCCAAGGCGCAGCCCTTCCGGCGCCATATAGGTTTTCCACCAGTTCGGAGTATCCTTGTAAAAGGAAGGCACAACGGTAACAAATGAAAGGAGGATTACCGATACAAGAAAGGCGAGTTTTAATTTAAGTGCTGTATTCATGGATATCCTTGAGGTTTTCTGTAAATAGAAGCGTGTTTCTGTACTACATGAAATATTGATGTCAAACTCGTTGATTATACCCCAACGCATGAATCATGCAAGGTTCAGTGCATGATAATTAGAAAAACCTGAGAGAAAAGCTATAACTGTTCTCTCAATCTGCTGTTTCTTAGGTCGGTTTATGGCATCTTGGGTTATTGAAACCAGAGTGCGTCGGTTATCATAGATAATTGAGGTCAAACAGGACAGTTCCGGGAGATTAAAAAGATCCTTGCGATAATTATGGCCAGAAAGTAAATTCCCTACTATTTTCAATGTATCATTCTTGATGGAATGCTGTGAGTAAACTTATATTGTAAGCTGTCTTGAAAAATTATTTTTTTCAAGACAGCTTCAAAAAACAGGATTTTATCCTGCCATTAATTCTTACCAGAGAGGGGAAAGGTGTACACCCAGATTTATATATTGCGATTCCCAAAAGATACAAGTGATCAACCGTTCATTTACCGGCTGGTTAAAGAATATGATATAGAGTTCAATATTCTTAAAGCTGATATTCTCTTGCAGCGCGAAGGGCTGATGATAATAGAATTTAAAGGGAGCAGTAAGACGAATGTGAAAGCCGGGCTTGACTATTTAAGAAGCATGGGAGTGAAGATTGAGCGAATGGCAGCAAGAATTCGCCGGGATGAAGAGAACTGTTTCCAGTGCGGTGCTTGCACTGGGGTGTGTTCTTCAGGAGCCCTCTTTGTTCAGCGCCCGGAAATGGCTATAGTCTTTGATGCTGAAAAATGCGTAGGTTGCGGCCTTTGTGTTCCTATTTGTCCGGTGCGGGCAATGGAGGTGTCGCTCGACGATAATTTGATTTTTTCCGAAAAATATATGGTTTAGT
>WTAT01000285.1 GCA_013139415.1 Desulforhopalus sp. | reverse complement strand
ATAATATGAAAATTAGAAAAATATGGCTCATCTCCTTTTCACCGACCAGAACATCCAAAAGCGTTATCGAAGCGATTGCCTCAGGCATTCGTGACATTCCATGTGAATCTATTGACCTGACCTATCCTGATACGGCCCTGGAGAAACGGCTTGCAGCAGACGAACTGGCTATTATCGGAGTTCCGGTTTATGCCGGACGGGTGGCCCCCCTTGCGGTGGAAAGACTTGCGGCAATACAGGGAAGCAGCACTCCGGCAGTTATTGTCGTAACCTATGGCAATAGAGAGTTTGAAGATGCTCTGATTGAGTTAAGGGATGTTGCAGAAAAAGCCGCATTCAAACCCCTGGCGGCTTGCACCTTTATTGGAGAACACTCGTTTTCCGGAGCAGAAACGCCCATCGCAGCAGATAGACCGGATTCAGTGGATCTGGCGAAAGCCGAAGAATTTGGGGTGAAGATCGTTGAAAAACTTGCAGCTGTTGAGGATTTTGGAATCGCGACCAGCCTGAAAGTTCCGGGCGATGTTCCCTATAAAAAGGGGATGGGAGCATTGCCTTTTTCGCCCATGGTAATTCAAGCGGATTGTACTCAGTGTGAAGTATGTATCCCAACCTGTCCTGCCGGTGCGCTTTCACTCGATTCCAAGATAGAGGTGGATCAGAATTTATGTATTTTTTGTTGTGCCTGCATTAAAAACTGCCCTGAGGGTGCAATTAAAATTGACGCCGCTCCCATCAAGGAGAAAAGACAGTGGTTATATGAAAATTGTGTAGAGCGTAAGGAACCAGAATTGTATTTATGAACCCGTTGATTTACGGCCTTTCGGAGTCTGCGCTTACCTGCCTGATCTCCGCGTTATATGAAAAAAATAATCCTCCGGTAAGCGAGGAACGAGACTCCGAGATATCGACTATATGCCTCCGGTTATTTTTTTCATATGCCTTGATCTCAAACGAAAACCTCACTAAATCAACAGACTTATGTATGTGCGAGACAATTTGTCATCATAAAAATCATATGAAAAGATCTTGAGGAGAAACCATTGACAGCAACTATTAAGGTTTTGAAAAAGGTAACACTTTCGCTTAGTGCAGTGAGCACAGGCAGTGCACCGGGAGAAGATAATGAGACTGCTGCACCGGTTATTTTTGAATTTATCTACGGGTTGGCAAGTGATGGACTTTGTCCATTCGAAAGTGCCTTGCACGAAAAACGTGCAGGTGAGAGCCTGAGCCTCAAAGTATCGACTACTGAGGCTCATGACTTTTTCGGCCATCTCTTTTCGCCTATACGTCAGGCACTTGGTTTACAGATCATGCCCCAAACGATTGCTTTGGAAGTTGAGGTAACCGCAGTGATTGACGCCGAAAACCGAGAAGTGGTGCAGTCTATGGCAAAAGCAAGCAGCGGTTGTGGTGGGTCCTGTGATTGTGGTTGTTGATAATTCTTAGCTTGCTGATTAAAGGAGTAAATCTCTCTGGGATTCAAATGACATCTCAACTCCGGTGATCGGATCCCGGAACTCGATTTTCCGGGACAGAAGCTGTAGAGGGCGGCTGAAGTCGTCTGGCATCTCCGGCAGGAGTGTTGGATAATACCGATCATTGAGAATGGGAAACCCAAGCCCGCTTAAATGAATTCGCAATTGGTGTTTCTTCCCGGTAACTGGAAAAAGCTGAAAGCGGGCTTTTGATCCTTTAGTCTCTACCAGCCGTATTCGGGAGCGGGCATTGATCTTGCCCTCGCAAGTTTTCATCCGAAACCAGGGCTCTCCTTGCTCTATTCGGTTTTCCACCATCCATTCAGTCTGCTCGGAATCATATGGGAAACCGGCCAAAGCTTCATAGGTTTTTTGAACAAGCCCATCCATAAACATCTGCTGATATAAACCCCTGGTTTCCTTGTTTAGCGAAATAAGCACGAGGCCCGCAGTTCCCCTGTCGATCCGATTGATGGGGGAAAGGAAGGGGTTTTCGGTTTTCTTTTTAAGCCTGTTGGTAAGAGTTTCGAGCACGTAGGGCCCGCCTGGGGTGACGGGAAGAAAATGGGGTTTACAGGCCACGATTAGGTGATCGTTTCTGAATAAAATCTGCTCCTGAAAGGGAACTACCCGTTCCTCTTCTACCTCCCTGAAATAGAATAATCGCCTGTTGGGCATATATGGTGTGGTTATAGTGACAGGATGTCCCTCCTCTGTGAGTACCTTTCCTGTGGCAATACGTTCCAGCCAGGTTTGTTCCGATATCTTGGGGAAACGCTCGACGAGAAACGCGACAAGCGTCGGAAATTGCCTCCCACTGTCCGGCATGGACACTATCGACGGACTCACTGAAATACCCAAATTTAAATCCTTTGTCTAATTTCCTTGAGGTGGACAAACTTGTAGCCCACAGATACCGAGTTCCCTTAGGAGCATGTCCGAGAATGCCCTTTTGCCCAAACTCTTCGGAATTCCTGAAAAATAATGCTCGCAATATCACATATATGGCTGTGCTTATTTTTGTAAAATTTCTCGATTTTGAACAAAATGCCTATTCTCGGACAAGCTCCTCGTGCCTCGAAGGTCTCCCTACGTTCGCTATCTGGAGGTTATTGGAGGTTATTTTAAGTTCCTAATTTCAAAACTCTCTCCAGATTTCTTGTTTTTTATACCCCTTTTGGCTGTTCCTGATGCCTGAGATCATGAGCGTCCCTGTTATCCAAGTGCCACATCAAGCGTCATCATTATAGCAAATCCAACCATCACACCTATCGTTGCAATATCGGAATGTTTTTCAGCTTGGGATTCTGGAATAAGCTCTTCAGCAACAACATAGATCATCGCACCAGCAGCAAATGACAGTGCATAGGGAAGAAGTGGCTGCATATAGATAACAGCAAGGGCTCCCAGCACACCGGCAATTGGCTCGACCATACCTGAGAACTGACCATACATAAAGCTTTTGTAGCGTGAAAGTCCTTCACGTCTGAGTGGTACAGAGACTGCGGCTCCTTCAGGAAAATTTTGAATACCGATACCGATTGCCAGGGCAATAGCAGCACCGATTGAGGCTGCCGGATGTCCAGCTGCTGCTGCGCCAAAGGCGACGCCGACCGCAAGACCTTCAGGAATATTATGCAGGGTAATTGCCAGCACCAAAAGAACAGACCTTTGCCAGCTTGTCTTGACACCTTCAGCTTCTTGCGTCGGGAAACCTGGGTGTAAGTGTGGTAAAATTTTGTCAATCACCCAGAGAAAGGCGCCACCACTTAAAAATCCGATGAGCGCTGGGATCCAGGGGATACCTCCTGCTTCTTCGGCCATTTCTATAGCAGGTGCAAGAAGAGACCAAAAGCTTGCAGCTATCATGACACCTGCTGCACCCCCAAGCATGGCATCCATTGCTTTGCGGTTGATGCTTTTGAAAAAAAAGACAACGCTCGCACCAAGGGCGGTTAAAAGCCAGGTAAAGCAGGTTCCAAGTAGTGCCTGCATGACTGGAGTGAGTGCTAAAAACCATTCTACCATTGTTTTCCTCCTTGAAATTGTCACCGGAAGAGTAAACTATTGTTTTTTATACTAACACCCCACAAGGGGGTACTGAACTGAGTCCAGGCTTATTTCCCGTTTACCGGGGTTAGAGTCTTCAACAAGTTTCATAACCTGCAGAAGACGCCCTCTTGAGGTAATCACTTTTGGTCTAGAGGTTATTCATCGAGTATAAAGCTTCAATAACATAGAAATATTGTAACTGTTCAGCAGCACCCCATCTGTGCACGATCAGTTCGCCCAGCATACAAATGTATCGAAGTCTTCGCTTATCTGCTGATCGACCTGCTTGAGCACATCTGGAGCACCCGGAGTCTCCCTGAGGTCGCTTACCTCTGAACAGTTAGAGTCCGTGGTATTTTCAGGTTTCTTGCATGTACCTGAATAGTTACGAAATATTATTGAAACTTTATACTGCTATTACTTGAAAAATGAGAATTGTGCTGATCAATTCCCTAATTCTTTTCGTACCTTGGTGAGATAGTCAGGGCCAATTTTGATGCTCCAATCTTGCAGTACTGGTTCAGCCATTGTCTTGAGTTGATGTATCTCATCGTCTGAAAGCCTGATAAATTCAACTCCGGCCTCTTTGGCTTTAGCCACCTGGGTATCGTGTTGTTGGCGGGTCAGAGCACGGGTACTCTCACTTTCTTTAGCGATCACCGATAACAGGATTTCCTGCAAATCCTTTGGTAATTTGTCCAGCCACCGCTTGTTGATCAAATGAACGAATAGGCCCTGGGCATAGTTGAGTTCGGTAAAGGATTTGGCGATGGTGAATTTTTTGGTGATATTACAGACGATGGCAGTATGGTCGAGGCCGGTGATAACACCTGTTTGCAGCGCCTGTGGGACATCCGGCCAGGGCATAACGGTGAATTTTAATCCCCATGCCTTGTATGTATCGGTATTAACAGGAGCCTGAGCGATCCTGAAATTTGTGGTCTTTGCATCGGCAATGGTTTTGACGGGGGTCGTGGTCGCCCAGCCATATGGACCGTAACCGGTTATATCAGCTACGAGAAGTCCCTGTTTCTGGGCACCGTTGGCAAAGGGTTGCCAGAGTTCGGGTGTGTTTCTGAACTTATCAAGTTTGTCGAAGGTATCAATGACATAGGGAAGGTTGACGATGCCAAGGAGGTCTGAGACATTGGCGGCAGCAACGGAGGAACTCATCATACCCTGAATGGCACCCAACTTGAGCTTGCTGATAACATCCTTCTCTCCGCCGAGTTGGCTAAGGGGACGAAAATCCACATAGAGGCGGCCGTTCGATTTTTCCCATACTTTATCGCGAATACGATATCCAGCACCGACGCCCTCAATAACCGGGTGGGAGACATTGGACAGGATATATGTGTACTCTGCACCGCTAGGATCAAACTCCGGTTGCCATGCTTCCAGTGGATTTTTCTTTTTTTCTGCTGCAAATGCCAGGCCCGGCAGACAGAGTGCGAGCAGTAAAACGATAAAGAGTTTTTTCATGATAGTGCCTCCCTTTAATGGATGAGATCTGAACTGATGGGAATCGTTTCGTCAGATATTTCGAGAAATGATTTGTCCCCTATTAATGTCTTTGTCAATAACATGAATATTCAATGTTAGTAAACCCTTTTGTTGAAGCAAATGCGCCAAAGATATCAAACAGAAGAACCGAATTAGGAGCAAGGGTAGTTTTGATTAATTAAATTCGGTGAAGTTTCATTTTCAGGGAACGTCTACCAAGCTTTGGTAGCAGGGATGTATTGTGTTTTTAAGTAGCTGTCGAGGTGGAATTGCCGAATTTTGTTGCAAATTCCTGCAGCTTTCCGTTACCTTTCTCCTGTCAGATTAATTGTGTACCAACAAATTAAGGAGAGAAGTAATGAGAACACTGAAAATGGCGAGTCTATGCATGATGATTTTTTTGCTGGGGAGTTTTTTTAGTGTACCCGTCTGGGGTGCAGATGACCCTCTGGCAAAGTGGCAGCCTTCCTTTGATCCTTCGGGGGCGAAGTACGTGTACCTCTTGTCCTGTGTCGGTCATCCGGCCATCGAAGGTGTTGCTGTCGGCTTTCAAATTCGGGATCGGGTCTGGCAGGAATCAAAAGGTCAGCTCTATGTTGATTTTCGTCCACTGAGCCAGCTTGGCGGAGAGAAGGATGTGATCAATAAACTCAATTTCGGTGCGATTAATGGGATGATGAGTTCCTCCGTGGCGGCGGCCAACATTGCCCCTGAGCTTGGTATTGTCAATCTTCCCTATGTTGTCGATACCTTCGACAAACTTGACAGGTTCAGGGATGCGCCGGAACTGTGGAATCCTTTTCGAGATGCCCCCTTATCCAAGGGCCTTCAGGTTATTGATTTCACGGGATACGGCAGCTATGGTTGGGCTACCACTCGACCTGTCACCAGTTTTGCAGAGGCAAAAGGTGTAAATTTTCGAATTGCCCAGGCCCCTGTCAATATAGATGCGTATAAAGCCTGGGATCTTAAATTCTCGGTTCTCCCCTGGCCGGATGTGTCCCAGGCACTGCAGACCGGGGTTATCGACGGGCTAGATCATACCCCAATTGTCTGCAATATCTCAAAAAAATTCACTGTCGCCAAATATTATACCCAGCTCGATTATGCCCAGGGATTGTATGTCCATATAATCAACAAAAAGTGGCTGGCGCAGTTGCCCGAGGAATTGCAACAACTTCTCCTCAAGGTAGTAAAAGAGGAGAGTGCGGTTGCCAGAAAACGGACCAAAGAGCAGCAGCAGCAGCAGATCGCAGCGGCCAAGGCGAATGGGGTTAGCTTTTTCCAACTTGAACCGGCAGATAAGGCGAAAATGGTCGAAGCGAGCGAAAAAGTATATGATACCTGGGGACCGAAAATAGGTCAGGAGTATCTGGACAAGGTGAGGAAGTCCTTGCAGTAATCGTCCGTTTATACTATTTGATTTTTAATCAAGGTTGTTACATTTTTTTCAGGCCCGATATGCCCTGGTGGCGTATCGGGCCTGATTTGCGTTTATCGGGAGGAAGACGTACAATAATTCTTCATATTGTTAAACACTTAATCAGTCCATAATTGTACACGGGAGAAGTATGCGAAGTAATAACAGAAAACCTGACAGTCTCAGACCCATAAGCATTGAGAGAGGATTGCAGTATCAAGCTGATGGATCGGTGCTTATCCGAATGGGCAATACCCATGTTATCTGCGGTGTTTCGGTTGAGGAAAAAGTTCCCCCTTTCTTAAAAGATACAGGACAAGGGTGGATAACCGCTGAATATGGCATGCTCCCCTGTGCCACGAACAGTAGATACCGACGTGAAACAAAAGGGCAGTCGGGAAGAACCATGGAGATTCAGCGTTTGATCGGCAGGAGTCTCAGGATGATGGTTGATCTCTCAACCATTGGTGAACGAACCCTGCGGGTGGATTGTGATGTTCTCAATGCTGATGGAGGGACTCGTACGGCTTCAATTACCGGCGGGGCCCTGGCTGTAAAAGATGCGCTACAAAAGCTTGTTGCTGAAGGCAAACTGGAATCTCTCCCGAATATTATGCCGGTGGCAGCGATTTCTGCTGGAATTCTGGGAGGTGAAGCAATACTTGATCTCGATTATACCGAGGATTCGACCGCCGAAACCGATGCAAACTTCGTGATGGCAGGCGATGGTCGGTGGATCGAGATCCAGGCGACGGCAGAAGGTCAGCCGTTTGCAGATGAATCATATCTGGCTATGGCAGGATGCGCTAAAAAAGGAATCGAGGAACTCTTCCAGCTCTGGCAGGAAGAGACTTAACGGAAATATCACGAATGAGTGATAGAGATAATGGTAAAAAGCCGATCAGTGGGACCCGGGAATGGGCTGTCGCTGAAATAAACTGCAGCATGGACTGCCCCCATGGATGTCGGTATTGTTATGCCTGTTATGACCTGGTGGAGCGTAAAGGAATCTTAACCCCCGAACAGTGGACAAGCTGCCGGGTTCTGCCTGCTGAGGTTACCAAAAAACGTCCGCTCTATCCAGGCCAGGTAATGTTCCCCTCTGCCCATGATATTGTGCCCGAGAACCTGGAGGCCTGCCTGAGTGTACTGAGAAATCTTATTGATGCAGGCAATAAGGTCCTGGTGGTCTCCAAACCACATCTTGACTGTATAGAGCGGCTGTGTTCGGATTTTTCTGATGTACGGGAGCGGCTTCTTTTGCGTTTTACCATTACAGCCAGAGACAATAGACTTCTTGAACTATGGGAGCCACATGCCCCAGGTTATGTCGAACGGAAGGATTGTCTTGAATATGCCTTCAAAAATGGTTTTGCCACCTCTGTCAGTGTAGAACCGATGCTTGACACAACAGATGTCGCGGCCATGGTTGACGAACTGCTGCCATTTATTTCCCATTCGATCTGGCTGGGAAAGATGAACAGGATTGAGCGGCGGGTTGCTTGTGAGTCGGAAGAGATGCGAAAAGAGGTTAATCGCATTGTAAAAGGACAGAGTGATGAACGGCTTCACCAATTGTACCATGAGTTACGAACAATTCCACAGGTGCGATGGAAGGAGTCGGTGAAGAAAGTGGTGGGGCATCAACTGGCATCAGAGCCGGGACTTGATATATAATTCCGGGATACTGGCGTTTAAAAAACGCTCCATCTGTTTCGTTGTTGTAATGATTCTATCATTGCGAGGCGCTCAACGCTCTGATGGCAAATCACCAAAACGTTTAGTGCCTTACTCCAGATTTCCTGTCACTCTTTTCAGTACCCCCTTGAGGGGTATAAAAAACAAGAAATCTGGAGAGTATATTGAAACTGGAAACTTAAAGTGACCACCAAGGCACTTATACCCCTCAAGGGGGTATTGAAAAGAATCCTGGCTTATTTCCCGTTTACCGGGGTTAGCAGTTTTTCTATATTACTGCCAAAACCCCCGACCGTGAAACTCTGTGCGGTGGTGGCGGTACGGATCCGGTAGCAGAAAAAACATTTTTTAAAAAATGGAGAGAAGATGCATCTGATCCTTGGATTGGTGATCGGTTTTGTAGGAGCATTAGAGTTGGGTGTGAGCGGAGCACTCCTCGGTGGTTTGATTGGTGTTTTGGTTGCCGAAGTTTTATCCCTTCGTAAAAGATTGGGCATTCTCGAAAAGACAGCTTTAATTGAAGAGTCTCCTAAAAAAAAGGTTGCCGGGGAGGTTGTCTTTCAGTCACCAGATGCAGAGCCGACAGCTTTTGATCGGACACCTCGCAAAGAAACAAAAAAACCAGCTCGGGTGCGTCCATTGGTTAGAGGACCAGAGATTCATGCGGAAGGATTAATCGGTCAGGAGTCCTTCCTCGATCGCTTCTTCGCAAGCCTTGGTGTCAATGCCAGCAGTCTAACCACAAAAGTCAGTCATTTTTTTACCAGCGGAAATGTAGTGCTGAAAATCGGTATTATCATCCTTTTTTTCGGGGTGGCATTTCTACTGAAGTATGCGGCCCAGCGCAACATGATTTCCATCGAGCTACGCCTCGTCGGGGTGGCCCTCAGTGGCATGGTGATGCTTGGGGCCGGATGGTGGTTGAGACGGATCAGCTCCGGCTATGGTCTGGTTCTGCAAGGGGGCGGGGTGGGTATCCTTTATCTTGTAGTTTTCGCCGCCGCTAAACTCTATAGTTTTTTGCCGATGACTCTTTCGCTCTCGGTGATGATCGGCCTCGTTGCCTTTTCGTGCATGCTTGCTGTCTTGCAGGAGTCTAAATCGCTTGCCGTTTTCGGCATTATCGGTGGCTTTCTTGCCCCAGTGCTGATGTCCACGGGCGGTGGCAGTCATGTGCTGCTCTTTTCGTATTATACACTGCTCAATACTGGTATTCTGGGGATTGCCTGGTTTAAATCCTGGCGGGAATTGAATCTCATAGGTTTTGTTTTTACTTTTGCTATTGGTACGCTCTGGGGCAGCATAGGATATCAGCCGGAATACTTCAGCTCAACGGAACCCTTTCTGATCATCTTTTTTGTTTTTTACGTCCTTATTTCGATCCTCTTTGCCCATCGTCAGCCTGTCAATCTCCGGGGGTTTATTGACGGGCCGCTGGTCTTTGGCCTGCCTCTGATAGTATCCGGGCTGCAGTATTCTCTGGTTAAGGAATTTCAGTATGGTATGGCTTTTTCAGCTCTGGTTCTCGGTCTTTTCTATTTGACGCTGGCAACTCTCTTATGGCGCAAACTTGTTCTGTCAATGCAACTTTTATGTGAGGCCTTTCTTGCCTTGGGGGTGGTTTTTGGCAGTCTCGCTATCCCACTTGCCCTTGATGGACATTGGTCCGCATCGATCTGGGCGCTTGAAGGCGCAGGGATGGTCTGGGTCGGGGTGAGGCAGAAGCGGGTACTTGCCCGCCATTTCGGGTTGTTGCTACAATTGGCAGCCGCTTTCATTTTCCTTGATTCGGTTTGGTATCCATTTTCCGCCATGCCTTTTGCTAACCGGTATTTTTTCGGTTGTCTCTTTCTTTCAGTTGCCGCGCTTTTTTCAAGTTTTTGCCTGGACAGGCACAGCAGTGAATTGAAAAAATGGGAGGGATACTTCCCTCTGCCGCTCATGATTTTAGGACTTGCCTGGTGGTATATCGGAGGTCTGCGTGAAGTGGACAAGCAGATGAGCCATTTGAAGGAGGAGAACGGTTTTCTGTTATTTTGCAGTGCCGGTTCTATTCTTATGGGAATGGCTACCAAGAAACTGCAATGGCCGCGCTTTGGAATGTCAATGTACCTACAATTGCCAGCCATGGTTCTTCTGCTGGCTATAAGCTTTCGAACTTTTCACCCCGGTTACCATCTGTTCCAAGGGTGGGGGGCAGTGGCCTGGACTGTAGCCTTTGTCATTCAATACCGAATTTTGTATCTTTTTGCCGGGGACTGGCCTAAACGAAACATGGTTGTCTGGCACCTCGGCACTCTGTGGCTACTGCTCTTTGTCCTCTGTCACGAAAGTGGTTGGGCGGTTAGTCAATTATCTGGACTTAGTGAGATCTGGGAGATGACCTGTTGGGCTACTATCCCAAGCTGCGCACTTCTTCTTCTGCTGCATCTTGGAAAAGGCACATCCTGGCCTGTTGGGAAATATGCCTCCGCCTATCTGGGGGCAGGTGGTATCCTTCCAACCTTTGGTCTCTTGCTCTGGACGATAGTATCATTTGGTGTCGCAGGTGATCCTTCACCTCTGTCATATATTCCTCTTTTAAATCCTGTCGAACTCTCTGGAGCTGTCGTTATTATCAGCCTTGTTCTGTGGGTGCTCAATCAGAAGAATAAAGGATATTCCCTCAAATACCTGCCTGAGAAACATTCATTTTGGGGACTTTCTATCCTGTTCTTTTTCTGGGTGAACAGCGTTGTTGCACGTTTGGTGCACTTTTATGTCGGCATTCCGTATCAGCCCGAATCCCTCTATCGTTCGGTGATTTTTCAGGCCGCCATTGCTGCTCTTTGGGGTTTTGGTGCCCTGGCAATTACCGTTTGGGCCGCCGGGAGGGGAAGCAGACCGCTCTGGGGGGCAGGTGCGATGCTACTTGGCATGGTGGTGTTGAAACTTTTTGTCGTTGATCTCTCGGGCACAGGAACTATAGCCCGTATTGTCTCCTTTCTGGTTGTTGGTGTTTTAATGCTTATTATCGGCTATTTCTCACCATTACCTCCGAAAAAAGAGGAAAGTTCTCCATGAGATACCTTCTTATACTTTTAATTCTGTTTTTTACGGCCGGGCAGTTGATGGCCGAGGCAATTACCTCCCGTGATTTTGCTGCAGGATATTACCTGAAAACTGATAAGAAAGGCGCTGTTTATTCCCTTGAATTGCCTGAAGACGTTTATCGTACAGTGAAGAGTTCTGATCTTAATGATGTACGGGTCTTTAACGGAGCGGGGGAGGCTGTGCCTCATGATTTCCGTATTGTTAAGACAGACCCGATAACCCTCCGTGACAAAGAGGCCATCCCTTTCTTCCCTCTCACAGAGGCTGATACGACGAATGACCTGGCAGGTTTTTCGCTCCAGGTTTCACGCGATACTGCCGGTGCAATAGTCAATATTAAATCCGATCCGACAGCAGGGCGATAACACTGCAGCTTGGCTGGCAACCAAGTGAATTGCTCTTTATCGGCAGAGGGGACCCGCCTTATTTACTGGCCTTTGGTAGCGGCAAACTTGAGCAACAGAATAAAAAACCGGACGGTGGAATGCTCCTGCAGGCGATAAATATGGAATCCTCAACTCAGGTAATCGGTCTGGCGAAACTCGGCAAGAGGATAATTCTTGGTGGTGATGCGGCTCTGGAAAGTCCGGCTCAACCACCGCCGTGGAAAAAATGGCTGCTCTGGGCGGTTTTGGTGCTTGGGGTAGGGTTGCTGGCTTTTATGGCCCGCAGTCTCACAAAAGAATTAAAGACGGCTGAAGAAAAACAGGTGTCTGAAGAGAGATAACAGATTAATGTGTGCGGCTCATGTGAGCCGGGGACCTGCAAAACACCTATGCAGCAGGTCGTTGAAAGAATATTTTGAGAAGGAAAAAAGAAAATGTTTCGATCGTTTTTCAAGAGTAAAAGGTGGGCTCTTTGGGCTTATGGCGGTGGGATAACCTTACTGTTGGCTCTGTTTATTCAGGTAGAGCTGACTGTTAAAATTAATCAATGGTATGGCAGTTTTTATAATATCCTGCAAAAGGCCACAGAACATGATGTCAGTGAATTCTGGGATCAGATGCTCGTTTTTGCCAAAATCGCTTTTCCTTATGTGCTGATTGCCACCCTGACCGCGTACTTTACCCGTATATATGCCTTTAAATGGAGGGAGGCTATGACCTTTTCCTATGTAGCTAAATGGCGGGTTGTGGAAGAGGAAGTAGAGGGCGCAAGCCAACGTATGCAGGAAGATATTTATCGATTTGCCCGGATTTTTGAAAGCCTTGGTCTGCAGGTGATACGGGCGGTCATGACCCTCCTTGCTTTCCTACCGATTCTCTGGGGCTTAAGTAAAGGGGTCGATATTGAGTTTATCAAGGATATTCCCGGAAGTCTGGTCTGGGTGGCGCTGCTGGTTTCGGTTGGTGGCTTACTTATCTCCTGGTTTGTGGGAATTAAGTTACCGGGTTTGGAATATAACAACCAGAAGGTGGAAGCGGCGTTTAGAAAAGAGCTGGTCTACGCTGAGGATGACAAAATTAATTATGGCAAAACCGAAACCATCACCGAGCTTTTTATCGGTCTAAAATTCAACTATAATCGGCTCTTTCTACACTATGGGTACTTTGATATCTGGGTGAATTTCTTTGAACAGCTGATGGTTATCGTACCTTATCTGATAATGGGGCCGGGTCTGTTCAGCGGTCTTATTACTTTGGGGGTGATGGTACAGGTGTCCAACGCATTCAGCAAGGTACGGGAATCCTTTTCCATTTTTATCTCCAATTGGACCACCATCACCGAGCTTCGCTCTATTCATAAACGACTCAGGGAATTCGAGCTGAATATTAATTATTAATTGTGATTTGGTTATAGCAGAAAGAGGTTTCAATAATAGAAAATAATCCTGCAGCGAATGAGCAACTATATAAAGTTACCTTGAATCCTGCAGGATTATGGCTGGAAAATGGGGGGCCGCCGCCCTTGCGATGCATCAGGTCTTAAGCCCCCCAGAAACATCCATTTTACCTGCTAAAAGGCTGTCGATTTCTGAGAATAAACAACGAAAAACGTGTGGCGATTGAACGAACAGCAGCAAAATCACGAAAGCTGTTCCCAAAAGTTCTGAGCGGCTGAACCGGTGCGCCGGCCAGTGCTGTATGGAACTGAAATTGTCTGGCTGCAAAACGAAACTCTTCTATATTTTTAATAGGTACTCTGCTCAGAGACGCCAGTAGAGAAGGCATGGAACAGGCAGGAAGCTCATGACGTTTCCAGCCACCCGGAAGTCTCATGCAAAAGCGCATACCGCTTCGTTGTACTCTATTTCCCATAACTACTTTCTGAGGAATTGCCTGGGTTGGGATCGGTGGCCGGGAAAAATCAACGATCGTTGCTGTTGCAGGCATTCGGCGGTGCAACTGGCAGTCCATAAAGTCCTTACCCCTAGGAAGAAGATTTATGACAATATCCACAGCACCAAGCTGCTGGTTTGCTTCTTCCTTGTTAGTTAATTTGACATCTCCTTTTCTTGTATACCTTACATCAACCATGGACATCTGATAGCCGTCATCACCAAGATGCTGTTCCAGTTGTTCTCCAAGTAAGCCTCCGCCGATAACGGCTACAGAAACCTGCCATGGTTTTCTCTTTGCAGTGTTTACCAAATGGCTGACTGCTTTTTGAATGCTGAAAATATTGCCATAGGTACTGCTGTAAAAAGGTGGTTCCATGGGGATACCGTGACGTTTTTCAAATATAGGACCGAGTTGTCCGGCTAAACCGATCGTCTTCGCTCCTGTAAGCTTTTGGATTCGGAGCATACGACTGATGATAGTCTCGACAGTAGGACGGTTTTTTTTCCGCATCAACTCCATAGAAGAGTTCGGAATCACGAGATACATACCCATGGGGCGCCATCCATCCATGATGAGGCCGGCCGGTGTGGGGCGGCCTGAAAAGAAGTTTCGTAGCCACTTGATATTCGGACAGAAGTCAAGACATTCTGAGCTGTCTGTTGGATATATGAGAAACAGGGTTTTGAGCATTCCGCTACAACCGATTAGCCAGATCAATAGCCAGATAGGTCCTCGCAGTATAAAGGCATAAACTAGAAACAACACTTGTCGCATGTACATATCCATTTTGATCTCCTTATTCTGAGTTAGTTCACCGTATTTTTTGTTGTGGCAGAGGCAAGGCCAAATATCCCTTGCTTAATATTTATCGACAGATTGCAAGAGAAGGATTATGTGTTAGAGAAATTAAAAACCTAAAATGGATACAATGTGGTATTTGCAGTGTTTTCCAAATTAACCGATGGGAATAAAAAAGGCCACGTTATCGTTAGATAACGCGGCCTGAATTGAATAACTACTTGTTTAGTGCCTTACTCCTGAAAGCCTGTCAACAAAAACAAGAAATCTGCAGAGTGTATTGAAATTAGAAACTTAAAGATACCACCAAGGCACTTATACCCCTCAGGGGGGCACTTAACTGAGCACCCCTCAAGGGGGTACTGAAAAGAACACCCCTCAAGGGGGTACTGAACTGAGTCCCGGCTTATTTCCCCGTTTACCGGGGTTAGGAAATCACATTTAACCTGTGAGCACTTTGTGGATTATCGTGACGAGCTCTTCCAGACCATACGGTTTCTTAACATATCTTCGAACACCAAGTTCCATGGCCTTTTTTATCCGATCAGTCTCGGAAAAGCCACTAACGATAATTACCTTCTGGTTCGGCTGGATTCTAAGAATACTCTGATATGTTTCCAAGCCATCCATCCCTGGTTCCATGATCATATCAAGGAGAATAAGATCAACCTGTCTTTCTTTTAGAAAAGCCAAAGCTTCCTCACCACCTCCAACCGTCTCAACTTTGTATCCCAGGGTTGTGAGAATGCTCTCTCCAATTGATCGCTGTTCTGAATCATCATCGACCAGCAGAATAGTTTCCCCGTTTCCCAGTCTAAGTGTCAGTGGAAGGGGCTTCGCCTGTGGCGGTTGGCCTTCACCATCCTCATGAGCTGGAAGAAACAATGTAATCGTTGTGCCATGATCGAGAGAACTCTCCACATCGAGGTATCCACCATGATCCTTGACCGTACCCCACACCACCGTCATGCCCAGCCCTGTACCGCTACGGCCTATAGTCTTGCTGGAGTAAAAAGGTTCAAAAATCATAGCCACTTTGTCTTGAGGAATGCCCATCCCGCTGTCACTGATTTTCAGCACCACATAGTTTCCGGGAATGGTAGTGTCATACCCTTTAATGGGAGTATCTACATACCTGTTTTCAGTGACCACTAAAACGCTACCTTCGTTCTCTATAGCTTCAAAACTGTTCACCAGAAGGTTCATGATCGTCTTCTCCAGATGTACTGGAGAGCCGGACAATATTTGCAGATCAGAAGCAAGCTGTGCTTCCACAGTCACATCGGGATAATCTTTCTTCAAATTGATAAATTCAGGGCTTTGCAGATGGTCTCTGATGAGATCGTTAAGCTGCACTTCCTGCCTGACAGTGATCCCGCGGCGTGCTAAGGTCAATAGGTCCTGGACAATTACTGCTGCCCGTTTTCCAGCACGGCGTATGTTTTCCAGGGGGCCACGCATATTACTGTCAGGAGATAAGTTAAGAAGCAGCAAGTCTGGATAACTGACAATACCGGATAACACATTGTTCAGGTCATGAGCCACACCGCCGGCAAGCCGGCCAAGCAGTTCCATTTTCTCTCCCCTGAGCAGTTCCGATTCTAAACGTAAGCGTTCCTGTTGTGCCCATTTACGTTCCTCAATTTCAATCCTTAGTTGTTCGTTGGCTTTTTCCAGTTCCGCTGTTCTTAGTGTGACCCTTAGTTCAAGCTGGTTTCTGGCCTCTTGCAGTTCTGCCTCTTTTGTCTGTAGTTCGATTATGGTTCCAGCAAGGAGTTGTTGTTTGTCCAGTAAGGCGTCTCGGCTACCAGAGCGACTGTGTTCGACAAGAAAAGCTAAAACACAGACAAGCAGGTAGGACGGGATGAAACGAATGGCAAAATCTTTGCTGTACACATTGATATTGTCGGATAATAAATCAGTGACCAAAAACCCGGCACAAAAACAAAAAAGAAGGCCGTTTGACCAAATGCCTTGTCGTAATCCGAGCAGATAAAGAGAAAAGAGTGGAAAGGTATAGAGCCACATGAATGCCGTGTTGTGGACTCCTCCAATTAAAAAAAGATAACTGAAAAAGATGAACAAAATGGTCACGCCGAAACGGGAGGCAATGGGCTCGTTCCCGGTTCGGTGGAGATAGAAAAGAAGTGCGAAAAGCAGGGAAGCAATGACAAAATCGGCAATGCCAAGAATTAAGGCTTTTTGTAACAGGGCAATACCCCCCATAATCAGGAGAAGAATAGCACCAAGAAAAAGAAAAATATTCAACATAATAATTTTTCTCAAGGTTTCACTATTCTGACCTTCGCGGATGCCACTGTAGAGTAAGGAATGCATAATTTATTAAAAGTTTACTGGCAGGCCATTGTATAGAAAAAATTCACGGTCAATCGGTCATGTCGTCTTAGTGCCTTACTCCAGATTTCCTGTCATTCAGTTCAATACCCCCTCGGAGTCTGTCGCTTACCTGAGGGGTATAAAAAACAAAAAATCTGGAGAGTGTTTTGAAAAGAGGAACTTAAAGAAACCTCCAGATAGCGAACGTAGAGAGACCTTCGAGGCACTTATACCCCCTTGTGGGGTGTTAGTATCTAACTATAGCATAAGTATACACCATTTTTAATACCAGTCCAGTACACCTGCAGTTTCGGCTTGAGATCGGATTATAAAGTTCGTGATCTGTTCTTCTCATTACTTTTCGGACAATTGTAAAACGGAACCGACAACAGGCAATTTTTTGGAAATCCTTCATTTGCGGGTCATCTTCACTCAGACAATTCCATTAGCCATCTAGGAATACACCAGCACTCCTGGAGGTGACAAGATGGCATTAACCCTCTGTCTTGTATCCATCGTGCTCTCGTTCACTGTACTTCTGGTGAGTGAAGTCATTGCGGCAATTAAGGTTTCAGTATTTAAAAAAATCTTCTGATAAATAGTAGAGGCTTTGAAAAAAGAGAAGTAGGTTTTTATTCAACTTCTTTGTCATGAAAAGAAAATATCTCCTGTCTGGCGCTTGTGTTGAATTTATTAACTCCCCATAATTCTGCATTTATCTGCCAGTGGACGCCCAGAGGAAATTAACAAAAGTCTTTTCATTAAACCATTTTTTTGATCAGTTATTCAGGTCATGGGTGGCATTACATAAAATAAAATGGCAAAAAAATGGGCGGAGCTTCCGGCCATTACGAAGAGGTGCCAAATAGCATGGTGGTAGGAAAGATTCTTCCAGATATAGAAGAAAATACCGAGGGTATAGCATAGACCACCTGTCAGAAGAAGGATGAGGCCACCCGTTGCGAGGGACCCCACGAGAGGTTTTGCTGCAATCACAAGAAGCCATCCCATGCCGAGATAGAGTGTGAGAGCGAACCATTGAATTCGTTTTTTTATTAACAGTTCAAGCACTAGCCCACAGAGAGCCATTCCCCACACCAGACCAAACAGAGTCCAGCCCCATGCACCTCGTAAGGTTACTAAAGTCAGTGGTGTGTACGTGCCTGCAATCAGGACATAAATCATTGAGTGGTCAAGTTTCTGGAAGAATTTCTTAACTCTGGGAGCAGAAAACAGGTGATAGAGGGTAGAGGCCAAATAGAGCAGAATAAGGGAACTTCCATAGATTGCAGCGCTGACGATATGCCAGAAATCACCATGCCGGGTGGCTGCAACTAACAGGATGACTAGTCCGATAATGGCAAGACCTGCTCCTATGCCATGAGTAATGCTATGGGCGAGTTCTTCTCGAAATGAATATTTGGTGGATTGTGGGCAATTTGGCATTGGTTGTTTGAAAAATATCGGAATTATTTTCCATCCTGAAACGAATTGATAAATTGAACCTCCTGACAGACTCAGTAAATCCGAAACTATCATCAGGTTTCTTTAAACTGTCAATGTAGACTCAAGTTATTGCAGCATTTGCTTTGTGTGATACTTTTTCTGCAGTTATTTTTTTGTGCAGCAACAAATTGAGAAGCTCGGACCCAGGCTTTCTCATAAGAGTTTATCGGAACCTTTTGTTAATATTATCAAACATGGCTGGATTTTGAAAAAACACTGCTTACTCTATTGTTAATCAAAGGCAGGTCGGCTACATGCCTGTACTCAAAAAAAAGTAATGTAGATTTTAAAAAGGAGGTGAGAAAAAGAAAGGATCTTGTTCTGTAGAGAGCTGCAAATTATGCCAATCAGCTGTAGTAGGTCTGGCCTTCTATCTTCTTGTGGTTAGGGGGATATTCCAGGGGAATGATTATTTCGTAAGAGAAGGGAGGGAATGTCGCTTGTATCCATATGTATATCCTTGGAGTGCTGCTAATTATTGGTCAGTCACTCTTTGAAGTGGATGCAGTTAAAATTGCTGTTTGCTTTTTAAGGTGGATGCTGTTAGATTTCTTTTTTGTATGTTAGATTTCTTTGTTGTTATTGGTTATTGGAGTTTTTGATTACCGGTTTTTTTATTAAAATTTATCGAGGAAATAATTATGCAGAAAAAAACACTATTTGCCCTGCTGGCTATGCTTGCTATCAGTATACCCGCACACTCTCTTGAGTTACCTGCAGACGCCACTCCGCAATTCAGCAAGTCGTCAACAGCTTATTCATCATCATATCAATTCAACAACCTTCTTGGAGCATACGGTTTGACGATGGATCCGGAAGCTGTCTCCAGCGTTCCTTCATCTTATGCCAAAGTTGCAGATGATAAAGTTGTATTCAACAATAACTCTATTGCTTATACTCCTGCCGAATACCACACCATCATCACCGCTTATGGCGTTGAGCTCTTACCGGAAGCAGTGAATGAGAAACTTGCTGGACACTCTTATGCAACAGTTAAAAATGATACAATTTCTTTTTCGAACACCTCTACCGCCTATAGCGGTGCCGACTGGACTACTATTTTAAGTGCTTATTCTCTGCCACCAGTTCTGGTAGAAGTTGTAGTTATAGGTGACAGTGATGGTGATGGTGTTACAGATGATTTGGATCAGTGCCCCAATACGCCAATGGGTGTTGCAGTAGGTCCGAGAGGATGCTGGGCCTTGACAAACGCAATGTTATTTGATTTCGACAGTGCGGTAATCAAGCCAGAATTCTATCATGTTTTGGATTATACCAAAGAGGCATTCGATGCCTATCCAGATATGCATGTGCAGGTTGATGGCCATACCGACAGCACAGGCGCTGAGTCATATAACCAGATGCTGTCTGAAAATCGTGCAAAAGCCATAATGAATTACCTGGTTAACACAGTCGGTGTTGAAGCCAGCCGACTCAAGGCCGTAGGATATGGCGAAATAAGACCAGGTTTTCCAAATGATACCAAAGAGAATCGCGCAATGAACAGAAGGGTTGAATTTACACCTTTGACTAATAAATAAAAAAGTTTGATCAACGACCGAAGCACGGTTGTTGATCAAGGCAAAAAAGGCCCAAGGATCGTCTTTTGACGCTCCTTGGGCCTTTTTATTTGGTTGTGTTATATTTGGCTGTGTTATCTATGTTGTAGAGCCGCTATCCCCTCACATGTCTCGATAAAATTATCAACTAAGAATAGGATAACGTTCTACTGAGTGTAAAGTGAAAGTGCTAGCTCGATGCTTCACTGGCTTTTTGCTTGGCCGCGTAGGCGGTCGCAGCACATTCATTCTTGCCAAGGTCGAGCTCTTCGGCTTTGGCATCATCGACTTGTTCAAGGTTGGCGTTGATGAGGCGAATCACAGCGTACTCGTCGGGTTGTTTTCTCATATTATTTTTAATGAAATCCAGAAAGCTTGATTTATCCGGAATGGCGTAAATGTCTTTGTTGTATGCCTTTGTTTCTGACAAGGTTGAGACAAAGGCGAGTTTGTCATTTGCCTCCTCCCAGCTCATATAGTGCCCAGGAAGAATAATCATTTCATCTTTGTATTCCTTGAGTTTCTGAATCGTCTCGAAAAGCTTATCAGACCATGCTTCTACTTGACCCCCGAGGTCCGGACGGCCGATTGACTGGATGAAAATCGTGTCCCCTGTGATCATGTATTGATCATCGATAATAAAAGAAGTTGAACCTGGTGTATGGCCGGGAGTGAAAATACATTGTACTGGTGGACCGGGCTGTGAAAAATTATAAATAGCTCCATCCTGCAATTTAGTGTAATCAATTTTTGCGCCGGAAAAATCGTTGCTATTAGCCAGAAACTCAGCACCAGTTTTTTCCGCTAGAGACCTGCTGCCGGCGATATAATCTGCCTGGAGGTGGGTTTCAAAGGTTTTTATCAATTTGCACTTATTACCTTTCGCAAACTCAAGATAGAAATCAGTGTTCCGAGATGGATCAAAGAGCATGAGTTCATCACCATTTTTCAGGCCATAGCTGGACGAGGCCTTGCCCGGTCTGATAAACTGATAGAATTGATATGATTCACCTGGATTGAGCAGTACAGGTACAAGAAGGTTTCCCCATGATTTAATGCCACCTTCCAGATATCCAACGTCTTTGAAGCCGTGCCTGTCCAGGATTTCTGCAACAAATTTAGCAGAACCTTCTTTAGCACAGACAATACGAACAGGTTTGTTGTTAAATACCTTTGCGACGCATTCATCTTCAATTTCCATGAAGTCGAAGTAGGAGATATTCTGCATAGCAAATGAATATGGCGATTCAACTTTGAACCTGCCAAAATCTACTTTATTTCTGACGTCAAGAACAACTATGTCTTCCTTTGTTGTCAGCCAGGTATAGAGTTCAGCCGCTGTGAATTTGAAAATACTCATTGGGTCTCCTTCTGTTAACCGTTCATAGATAGAGTGTTTCGGAATTTACTTATGGTAGAGCTTCCGAAGTCGTCTAATGAGATGATAAAATGCCTTTAACGGGTACTAAAAACGCAAAAGGCCTGCTTCCTCCGCTGTAGTTGCAAAACAATCAATATGTAGCAGCCAGTAATGGTTCGGGTCCTTCTGAATGGCTTTGGCGGTTGCCTGCGGCAACCAGTGACTGTCATCAATCAGATTATAAAAATAAGAATCTATACCAATAAAACCATCAAGGAAATGACTGAGAATATGGAGGGTCTTACTCAAGTACCCTTGTTCAATATTTTTAAAATCCATGGTTTTCAGGATATTTGCCTTAACGAGTTCTTCGATCAAGTCCTGAACCGCCAAGTGATTTTGCGATTCTGCTTTTAAAATATGGTCAAAAAAAGCTGCATCAAGAGCGGAGAAAGACTTGCTTTCAATCGCCTCGATGCAGTCGTATATAACCAGAGAGGTCAGGTCAAAAAATTTATGCACCTGTAAGCTACAGTGGTCAAATGAATCGCCAGCCAGAAGCATTTTGTGCTGGGAAATTTGATTCATGATTCCTCTGATTTATGGGTTAAAACTTTCGCTAACTTTTTTGCCTATTCGCCTTCCCATTTCCACGCACTCTTCAAGCTTGTGGTCGTCCGGAACATATTTCAGTCGCAGCCCATCTTCTATTACTTCAATTTTCATTTCTTCCAGTGCGGTGTTGATCAGGCCGACTGCCTCACCACTCCAGCCGAATGAGCCAAATGCGGCACCAAATTTTTTGGTGGGTTTTAGACCTCGCATATACATGAGAAATCCGGCCATGCGTGGCAACAGTCCGTTGTTCAATGTAGAACAACCGATGACGACTGCCTTGGCACCAAGGACCTGAGTCATTACATCGCTGCGATGGTGCACTTTGAGGTTGATCATACTGGTGCTGACCCCGGTTTCCATGATACCAGCACCGATAGCGTGGGCCATTTTTTCCGTGGAGTGCCACATGGAATCATAGATGACCAGAGTTTTTTTGTCCGATTCGTTACGACTCCACTTGTCGTAGGCCTCAAGTATTTTATTTTGATGGGTTCGCCAGATAACGCCGTGATCCGGGGCAATCATTTTTATATCAAGATCCATTTCACTGACAGACGCCAATAATTTTCTAATAAGCGGGGAAAAAAGGTACAGGATGTTGGCGTAATATTTGGCACTTTCCTGCATAACTGCCGAGAGGTCCACTTCATCGTCGAATCTCTCGCTTGTTGCATAATGTTGCCCGAATGCATCGCTCGAAAAAAGTATACCGTCCTCTTTTATATAGCTGAACATAGAATCTGGCCAATGGAGCATTCTAGTCTCTATAAACTGGATGGTTCGTTTGCCCAAACTGACTTCACTTCCTGATTTTACAACTTCATAGGGCCAGTCCTCCCTGTGGAAGTGCTCAATGATTGCCTTTTGACCCATCGGTGAGCAAAAGAGTTTCTCCGGCTTAATTATTTCCATTAATTCCGGGAGACTTCCGGAATGGTCCATCTCAACGTGGTTAACCACGAGATAATCAATCTTTGCCGGATCAATAATTGCCCGGATATTTTGCAGTAATTCATGCATATGGGAACGTTTGACGGTATCAAAAAGGGTTACTTTTTTATCTACAATGAGAAAGGCATTGTAAGTTGTTCCCTTGTAAGTTGAATAGCCATGGAAGTCACGCACATCCCAGTCAATAGCACCTACCCAGTAAATCCCTTTTGCAAGTTCATTGTTACTCATTTCTTCTCCGATTATGTGTTGTATAAATAATTAGTTATAAAATGTTTTAGCAGTAGTGTAATGTAGGTAGCCGAATTTTCTAATTCAGCTAGGAGCCTGTCCGAGAATGCCCTTTATCCTCAACTCTTCGTTATCCCGAAAAAATAATGCTCGTAATATCAAACATATGACTGTGCTTATTTTTGAAAAATGCCTCGATTTGAGAAAAAATGTCTATTCTCGGACAGCCTCCTAGCTGCCTTTCTATGGAGTGCAGCCGAAAGTTACGTTTAGAATACGTTATCGGCGTTGTTGATGAGCGTTTGATCTATCTTCATATTCATTTT
>WTAT01000078.1 GCA_013139415.1 Desulforhopalus sp. | reverse complement strand
ACGAAACGAACTCTGCCATCCTTTATGTCCCATAAAGGAGATTGGTTTCAGTGTTGCAAGAAGATCAGTTGTTTTGTCGTTGACCGTGACTGTGAATCTTTTGGGCTGGGCGAGATCCATACCGATATTTTCAAAAGGATGGGGGAATGAAAGTGTTAGGTGAGTGTCCTTTTTTTCCTGGTTGATAATATGCTGATCAGGGATAACCATACCGAAGTGGGCCAGAGCATGTCCGGTTGGAAAGCAAAGCATAGAAGCAAGAAAAACTATTACGGCGAGTTTGTTCACGATTTTACTCCTTTTTATTTTTTAGTGATTGCACATAGGCAGCGATTCCAGCCAATCCGAGGATGTAGCCGATACCACCAAGGATATCCTGTATGGACGGGCCTTTTTCCGAACTTTCGGCAAGGGTTCTTCTGATTGGAGCGAGCTTTTTATCCAATGTCGTCTCAATGATTCTGGTGAGTTCCAAGGGAGTAATGGCAGGAAGAATATCTTTTTCTATGTCCTCCTCATATGTTGGTTCTTTCGGCAGCTGTGAGCTTGAGTTGGTTTCTACCATGGAAGAGGGGACACTGTTGTCAGTAAGGGCTTCGGAATCTTCCAGTGTATAATTCCAGCTGTTTTTATGTCCGTCTCCACCGTCAACGATGATTTTGAGTTCCTTTGAGCCAGTCTTGGGTATAGGAAAGCTGAAGAGGCCTTCTGTATCAGTAGTCCCCGACAGCAGGCTTTGTCCAGTCTCTCTCTCGAAAACGGAAACCGTGGCATTTTGGGCAGGCCTCCCTTTGCTGAACTTTGATTCCGTTACGATACTACCACCATCCTGCCAGGCAAAGATCCGTATTTTATGGGCCAGGCAGGGGAGGCACATAGCCGGAATCAGGAGGATAATAAAAAGTAATTGGAAGAGGGTTAAATGCTTCATTTTTTTCCTATCCTGAGGAATTCAGGTTGAACTTTTGCGAGAAAAGAGACCGTGAACATGGTGATGAGTCCCTCGATAATCATCAGCGGGATATGGACGGCCATCACCAGTTGAGCTGCCTGGATAAAGCCTTGATCTGTTGACCAAAGAGCAATCGCCATTATGAGCGAGGAAATAAGGATGGCTAAAGAACCTGCTGCAAAGGCTGCGATTTTTCTTTTGTGACCATTTTTTTCAATCCATGGCCGAAAAAGATAAAAACATATCAGCGCAGGCAGGGCCATGATAGTGGTATTCATCCCCAGCACAACCAAGCCACCGTAGTTGAAAAAAAGAGTCTGCAGAAGAAGTGCAACCAGTATGGCCGGAAAACAACTCCAGCCGAGGACAATGCCCATCAGACCACCCAGAATAAGATGAACGTTGCCGGGCCCGATCGGCACATGGATAAGTGAGGCGACGAAAAAAGTGGCCGTCAGCAGAGAGACCGTCATGATTCGGTCATAATCAAGTTTCTTCAATCCGATTGCGGTGCCGACCGTGGTAACGGCAGCTCCAACCAAAAGGACCGGGGGGCTTAGTACGCCTTCCGATATGTGCATGGGGTTTCGTTCTCCCTGATATGATCGCCTGTTATTGAATGAACATCACACGAAGTTTTAATTTGTGTTACCTTACAGGCCTTGCAGCCATGTGTCAAGAATTTGGTGACACAAATATATTATTAGTGTTACTGGTGTTCTGTAAGCTGGGTGAAAAAAGAAAATTTTAACCGAAAAGGGGGAGGAATGAAGAGAGAAATAGTGGTCTTGGAGCAAAGCGTACATCTTGCACCAATAGGTACGATCCATTCCTGCTTTACTGAAAAATTCGGCATCCCCAGGCAGCCGGGGATGGTCAAATCGGCTACTGCCCGGCTTGAATTACTTCCACCATTTAATAGAGAAGAGATGGTGCGTGGCCTGGAGCAGTTTTCTCATATATGGGTTCATTTTCGTTTTCACCAGACAGTGGATGAGGGGTGGAAACCGACAGTCCGACCTCCCTGGCTGGGGGGAAGGAAGAGAGTTGGCGTTTTTGCCACCCGCAGCCCCCATCGGCCCAATCACATGGGCTTATCAGTTGTTCGGTTAGAGGCGATTATATGGGAAAATGGCAAGCCATTTCTTGAGCTGTCAGGGGGGGATTTTCTCGATCAAACCCCGGTTTTCGATATAAAACCATATATCCCTTACTGTGACAGCATTCCGTCGGCATCTTGTGGGTATGCGCGCGGAGAAAAACCTGCAGTGATCGTTGTTTTCAGCGACAGTGCCGAGACCTTCTGCGCCGACTATTTGGCTAAAACAGGAAGAAACATAGAGCAACTGATAGAAGATATGATTCGCCATGATCCCAGACCGGCAAGTCAGAAGGGGAATAAGAGCAGTTTCGGAATGTTGCTCTGGAATGTGAACATTCGCTGGATCGTCGAGGGGGACAACTTTTTCGTCGAGAGCTGCGAGGAGGTTATGGATTAATGAACCCGTTGATGATGCAGTGGACCCTTTTGTCGATGACGTATGTTTGACTTAGAATGTCGTAATGAAGGCTCCCACCGTTGATCTCCACGCCGTCTCCTTCCAGCCTGGTTTTGCCCGGACAGTAAACGGTACGCTGTTCACTGTCGTAGACGAGCAGGTCGGTATAAAGGAACTGTTTGTCCAGGGTCTTGTTGACAACCACATCATCAATTAAGGTCAGAATCTTGGTAGTCGTACTGTATTTGCCGGTCCTGGCAACGATGTTGGTGATATTGCCCTCTTCGTCGAAGAGATCAGCACTAACAGTCTCCAGAATAAGGAGATTGGGATCCTCACCTGTGTGGGCTTTCCTGGCTCGTATGAAAGCAGTTTTCTTACCTTTCTGGTTTTGTAGAATTTTCACCGTATCCATGTTGAAATTATGGCTGTCGGACGTTTGATTTTTCGGCGTTGGAGTGAAATCGCCCCGAGGAGTAAGGAAGTTGCCGACAGGTATTGACCAGAGAGGAAAGGTTACGATGATGGACAGGGGGATGAGCCAGATTGTGTTGCGGTGGAATTTCATCTGTTCTTGTATTTTTGCAGCAGTTCCATAAGCAGATTTTTGGACTCAATGATGAGGTCACAGGCATCACGAACGGCTCCGGCACCACCGGATCGATCAGTTATGAAATGGGCGATTTCTTTTACTTCGGCAACGCCATTGGCGGGAACGATGGCGAGGCCAACCTGCTGGAGCAGCACCAGGTCCAACCAGTCATCTCCCATGTAGGCTATTTCGTAAGGCTTAAGTCCGGAGACCTTCATTATTTCTTTGAAAGCCTCATTTTTATTTGGCACTCCCTGGTAGATGTAGCGCATCTTGAGTTCCCCCGCACGCCTGGCAACAACCTCGGATTGTCTGGCTGTGATGACACCCACCTCAATATCTGCCTCACGCAATAGCCGAAGGCCAAAGCCGTCCTGGGTGTTGAAGGCCTTGCTCTCCTCACCACTGCCACTATAGAGAAGGTTGCCGTCGGTGAGGACGCCGTCGACATCAAGCAGCAGGAGTTTTATCTCTTTGGCTTTGGCAAGTGCGCGTCTGCGATGTGGATCGTTCATTCGACTATCCCGTTCCCGGGCCCTGGTACGATATCCATCAAGAATCTCGCAATCAGAGGGGTAACCTCCTGGAGAGTTAGGAGAGTTTGAACACTGGTCAGACATAATCAGGTAACTGCATTTCGTACCCTGATCAGTTGCACGAGGAGTTCTTCAACATTATCAAGGCGGATAGAATTGGGACCGTCGCAAAGGGCCTTGTCCGGGTCGGGATGTATTTCCATAAAAAGCCCGTCTATTCCGGCTGCGACCGCAGCTTTACTTAAGGTAGGGATGAATTCCCGTTGACCGCTGGAAGAACCACCTGAACCGCCGGGAAGTTGCACTGAGTGGGTGGCGTCAAAGATTACCGGGCAACCGAAGGAGCGCATGACAGGCAGGGAGCGCATGTCGACCACCAGGTTGTTATAACCAAAGCTGGCACCTCGCTCAACAAGCATAATGCTTTTGCCGCCGACCCCCCGCATTTTATTGACCGCATTTTCCATATCCCAGGGTGAGACAAACTGGCCCTTTTTGACATTAACAGTTTTGCCGGTCCTGGCGGCAGCGGTAAGAAGATCAGTCTGACGGCAGAGAAAGGCAGGAATCTGGAGAATATCGAGCACTTCGGCGGCCGCATCAACCTGGGTTATATCATGTATGTCGGAAATAACCGGTACCCCGATTTCTTTGCGGATTTTCGCCAGTGTTGCAAGACCCTCTTCCAGGCCGGGGCCCCGGTAAGAATCAAGAGAGGTCCGGTTGGCCTTATCAAAGGAGGCCTTGAAAACGTAGTAGATTCCAAGGCGGTCACAGATTTCCTGCATCGCTGAAGCAACGGTTCTGGCAAGTTCCTCGGATTCAAGGGCGCAGGGGCCGCCGATAAGCAATAATGGCTGCCCGGTGCCGATGACAAGTGGAGTGCCTGAAGGGGTGTCTATTGTAATGCTGATATCAGTCATCTTTCTCTTGTCCCTGTTGCTTATGGGCAAGAGCCGCACTGATAAAATCCCTAAAGAGTGGATGGGGCTTCATCGGTTTGGATTTGAATTCCGGATGAAACTGACAGCCGAGGAACCAGGGGTGGCCTTCAAGCTCAATAATTTCGACCAGGTTGTTGTCCGGCGAGGTTCCAGAAATTACAAGACCATGTTCCTCAAGTTTTTGCCGGTAATCATTGTTAAATTCAAACCGATGTCGGTGGCGCTCGGATATTTCATCCTGCTCGTAGGCCCGGGATGCATTGGTGTCTTCTTTTAGTACACAAGGATAGGCGCCGAGTCGCAAGGTGCCGCCGAGATCTGACTTTTCGTCTCGAACCTGTATCTTATTGGTTCTGTAATCGAACCACTCTTTAATCAGATAGATGACGGGATCAGGGGTGGCCTCATCCAACTCGGTTGAATTGGCCATGGAAAGCCCCAGCATGTCCCTTGCGAATTCAACAACCGCCAGCTGCATGCCGAGACAGATGCCAAAAAACGGTACCTTGTTCTTGCGGGCGTAATTGATGGCTTTAATCTTTCCCTCGACGCCCCGTTCCCCAAATCCCCCGGGAACCAGAATGCCGTCGCAGCCGTCGAGAAGACTGGCAACATTTTTTGACTCAAGACATTCGGCGCTGATGTACTCCAGATTAACCTTGGTTCCGTTGGGCAGACCGCCATGTACCAGCGCTTCGTGGAGACTTTTGTAGGATTCCGTCAGATCCACATACTTACCGGTGACAGCGATGGTGACTTCATTTCGTGGGTTCCGGATATTATGAACCAGTTCTTCCCAGGGCTTGATGTTCGGCTGACCGGTCCAGATGTTGAGCAGCTCAAGAATCTTGGTGTCGAGACCTTCCTGATGGAGATGCAGGGGAAGTTCGTAAATAGTATCAACATCAATTGCGGTGATAACTGCATCCTGGGGAACATTACAAAATAGAGCTATCTTGGCTTTCAGGCTGTCTTCTAAAGGAATTTCTGTTCGGCAAACCAGAATATCAGGCTGGATACCATCGGCACGGAGTTCGCGTACTGAATGTTGAGTCGGTTTGGTTTTAACCTCACCGGCAGTTTTGATATACGGAACCAGGGTCAGGTGAATAAAAAGTGTGTAATCTCTCCCAAGGTCACCACGTAATTGACGGATAGCCTCTATAAACGGCAATCCTTCAATGTCGCCGACGGTGCCGCCGATTTCGATGATGGCCACATCAGCGCTGCCGTCAAGCTGCCGCACTGCGGCCTTGATTTCATCAGTGATATGGGGAATAACCTGAACGGTGCCGCCGAGATATTCACCACGTCGTTCTTTCTTGATAACTGAATAGTAAATGCGCCCTGAGGTGTAATTGTTTTTCTGGGCCATTACCGCATTGGTATAGCGCTCATAGTGACCCATATCCAGATCTGTCTCGGCGCCGTCGTCAGTGACGTACACTTCGCCGTGCTGGAAAGGGTTCATGGTACCCGGATCGACGTTGATGTAGGGGTCCAACTTCTGAAAGGTTACAGTCAATCCCCGGCTTTCGAGCAGTGCCCCAATGGCTGCGGAAGCCAGCCCTTTCCCCAGAGAGGAAAGGACACCACCTGTAACAAAAATAAACTTAGTCCGTTTGGTATTATTTGGTTTTTTCATGGTTGGCACTATAGCAATCGAACCTGCTTTTTGAAATAGAAAACTTCTCCGGATATGGAAAAAATAAGGTGAGGAGGTGAGCTGTTTTATAACATTTTTATGGTGTTGAAAAAGCTTTTTCAAGGGAATCTTGATCGAGGTGATTCCAGTGCATAATGTGTCGGTTGAAGTGTCAGATGAACGTATGATCTGCAAAGGAGAAATATATGCATTACTTGATACTCGTGGCAGTTGTATTAGTCTTGGCGATGACCGCATTTGCAGCCGAAGACCGACCGGCTCCACCACACAAAACTGCAGTCTTTGGTGGGGGGTGTTTCTGGTGTATGGAGCCCCCATTTGAACAATTGGAGGGGGTGATTGATGTGATGGCCGGCTACAGTGGAGGAGACGATAAAGATCCGACCTATGAGGAGGTATCCAGTAGCCGGACTGCACATATTGAATCCGTACGGGTTGCCTACGATCCGGCAAAAATTTCCTATAAAGAACTGCTCGACACCTTCTGGCGCTACATCGATCCTACCGATCCGGGTGGCCAGTTTGCTGATCGTGGCAGTCATTATAAAACGGCAATTTTTTACAACGACCAGGAGGAAAAAAAGATTGCCGAACAATCTCGGGATGAACT
>WTAT01000020.1 GCA_013139415.1 Desulforhopalus sp. | reverse complement strand
GTAAAGTCCGAGAGATTCCTCTGGTTGAACGGTTATGTATCCATATGTTTTACCATTTTTCTGGTGGATATTGAACACGTTGTACACTGTAGAATCTTTCATCGGAAGGAAATCATAACCATTTTCCGACGAAGGTTGTTTTTTTTTTCGCAAGAAGAACAGGTGGCGTAGAGCCATGAGCGGATGATCCTGTTTCAGCATTGGTTGAGCCCGAAAACCTGCGAATCTTTTGTTTTGTTTTCGTAACAGTTTTTGCTGTTTTTGGGATCCTCAATTTTTGTTTGAGATAGATTGTCGCATACTTGTTCAAGTTGTTTGCCCTTATCAGACTTCTAAGGGATATACCGTGTAACTTAGCGATACTTCCAGCAGTATCACCCTTTTGGACCCGATGAAAAAGGCTGGGTTTCTGTTCTCTTTTATAAAATCCGGAGGGGATTGAGGCGAGAAGTCTGTTGATCTTTTTTCCTGCAGGTAGCCTGAGGACATAACCTTTAGGGATATGTTTTTCACCGCTGATAACTGATGGCCGCAGAGCTGGATTGAGTGATTTAATTGTTTCTATTGAAATGCCGAAGTGGTTGCGGACGTTTTTTATATGGACGTATCCAGAAAGAGTGAGATATCGAGTAGATTGAGGAGGATCAAGTTTTGCTTTTTGTTTTTTTTCTAGCTGCTTGGCAATCTTCAGTGCTGCCAGAAATTCGGAATAAAAATTCTTCGAAGCAAATTTGAAATACCCCTTGCTGTAATTATTGAATACATTTTCATAGTTGCCCTCCTCGTTGACAGCCCTTACCATGCCAGCCAAACCATAGTTGTACGAGGTGAGAGCCAGGGGCCAACTGTCAAGGGTATAATAGCTGTTTTTTAGATATTTTGCAGCAGCATGGGTGGCAAGGATCGGATCGAGGCGTTCATCAAGGGTGTGATCTATTGTCAGGTATTCCTTTCCCGTTGGTCTGGTGAACTGCCATATGCCCGCCGCCCCGAATTTAGAATAGGCTTTGTAATTAAAAGATGACTCAACGTGGGGGAGGTAGGCCAGTTCTTCCGGTAAACGGTAGACCCGAATAATTCTTTTGATTTCCTTCATATATCTTCCCGAGTGGATTACCCCGGTCAGGAAACGTTCTTTTTGTCCTCTTTGGCTTCGGACAGTGTCTACCGCCATGGCTATTTTCTTGCGCCTGTCTTTTCCGGTAAAAAGTGCAGCTATCCTTTTTTCATCGGAAGTAGTCGGCTTCTGGCTGGCGATTTTTTTTAGAATCGTACGGTATTTTTCTTTGGCGTGTTTCTGGAAAATGGAGTTTAAACGACTTGCTCCCGGCAGGTCCTTGCCGAGGAGGGGAATTATCTCATATATTTTTGATAAATCTTTCGAGTCATGTATAACTGCCTCGGTGAGGGAATAATGTGAATAGATCTTCTCCCAGAAAGTGATGTTCTTAGCAATAGTTTTGTAGTGTGGGAAAAGCTGATTACTCGTGGCTGTTGCTTGACGATATGTCGACATAAAAATCAGCAGACAAAGTATTCCCAGAAGGATAGAGGTTTTGCGTATGGAGAAAGAATTGGCAGGCATCAAAGTCATTATGAGAATAGGAAGTATGATTCGTGAATAGGTATCAAACAATATTAATTATTGTATCACAAGAGAGGGAGCATCGGAATATGTATCTTCATTTAAAGACAGAAAAATGGGAGATGAGATGTATACACCAATAGTTGCGACTCTGGGATATATAATGTCTCCTGACCGTAAAAAGACTCTTTTGGTACATCGAAACAAAAGAGCGGATGATCAGCACCTCGGCAAATATAATGGTTTGGGAGGGAAGATGCTATCGGAGGAGGATATTTACCAGTGTCTGATCCGGGAGATACACGAAGAAGCAAACATTGTTTGTGAAAAGGCGGTGCTGAGGGGGACGATAAACTGGACGGGTTTTGGGCCGCAGGGAGAAGACTGGTTTGGTTTTATTTACCGAATTGACCGTTTCAGCGGAATTCCAATGACTTCTAACGAGGAAGGTGATCTCGTCTGGGTTGATGTGGCAGATATCATGAAACTGCCAATGTGGGAAGGGGATAGATTTTTTTTACCGATGGTATTTGATGATGACCCCAGGGTTTTCCATGGATTCATGCCATATGACAATGCCAGGCCTATCGACTGGCATTATTCCCGAATCTGATTGGGGTTGCAGTGAGCAGGGCGCATGGTATATTCCCTGAGAAATAGTAATAAATAATTACTTTGGCCGGGAATGTGGTTAATTCTCGTGATGTTCCGGTCGGGTAAGAGCCAACCAGGAAAAATTAATACTTTAAGAACATAAATAGTAGAGGGAGATAAGGATATGGAGCAGGAGAGTGAACTGCAGCGTCTTGAAAAATTTGTTGAAAAAATATTGACACGCTTTTCCGCATTGAAGGCGGAAAAAGCGCAACTCGAGCAGGAAGTGTTTGATCGCGATCTTTTGATAGAGGAACTGAGAGACAACATTTCTTCTAAAGTCACAGAACGAAACGAGATAAGTGAGAGAGTAAATAAAATTGTTGATCAGATAGAGGACTGGGAAATCAACCTGGAGCAGGGTAAGGAAGTAACGACGAATCAACCTTCTGCAAGGCCGGATCTTGACGAGGAAGGTGTTCTTGTCAACGGACAGGAGACTGAAGACAGAAGTGATGAAGAGGAAAGGCGTATGCAGCACGATCTCTTTTCGACGTCTGATTCCAAGGAATAAAAAGAACATCCCTCAAATGGGCACTGAAAAAAGTCCCGTTTATCAGGGTTAGACACGCATACAGATCGATGTATGTTGCGCGGCAGAATTAATGGTGGATCTGGATTGATATGTCTGAAACTGAAAGGTTGATAAAATTTGAACTGCTAGGACAGGAATATAAATTTTATACCGCTTCCTCGGAGGAGGAAATGAGGGCGATTCTTTCCCTGGTACGCGAACTTGTTGAAACCAGTTCGCCGCAAACCACAGGAACCCTGCCTGTTGGCAAGGTAGCGATACTAGCCTGCCTGAATATTGCGTCCCGCTATGTGAAACTCAAGCATGAATTGGAAGGATATAAAAAGGATTCAGAGGAAAGAATTGTCCGGCTCAATGAAGAAATTAGATCTAAACTGCTGTCGGAATGATGTCTGCAGGTATAATTTGTTTTCGTTTACTGGAAAGTCTGTTATAATTCTGTAAAGGGTGAAAATCCTTAAAAACTGTACTAACGACATCTATAAAGTTTTACTTGAATATATTAGAAACAAGAGTTTTCCCTGCACTGTTGGTGATCTTCAGTGTGTGTTGAGCCAACTCCCAAAAAAAGGGTGACTCCACTGATAGTTAAAGGAAAATCGTTTATCGAATTTGCTGAGGTTATTATGAGGCTACCCACCTATTTTATAGGTTTAACTTTCCTGGTGACACGGCAGTGTGGGGAGACATCCATTTGAGGTGAATGGAGCTATTCGCTTGCTATTTTTTCTATCCGGCTTTTTTTCAAAAAAATATTTCTGGAAATATCAGACCGGTTAAACATATAACAGAAGATTGACGTCAGCGGAAAAGTGCTGTTGGATACAAAATACAAATTAAAGGGAAGCAGGACTGCTTTTTTTTAGATATTTCTCTGGATAAGCTGATTCGATCAGCGTATCCAGGTTGACTTGTTCTCACATAAAACCGTGGAATAACCCCTGAAAAAGGGGCAGTACGCAAAAAAGTCTGTTTACTGGTATTATAATTATCTGAACGTAAAACGGATTGTTCAGTTTCAGCCTGGTTACAGTCAGCGTTTGATGATGTATGGCGCGTTGTAGCCAGGGAAATAAAATGGTCAATGGCCTTAGAACTATCTGCAGAATTGAGGAGAGGTTGTCAACTGGTTGAGTGTTTTTGTTTGAAAGGTTGTTGACCCCAGGTAAGTAATAACAAAAATCGAAGTTATTGTTGGCTGTTATTTATACCGCTCGATATGGTCCGGCCACTAAACGTGGCAGGCTTGAGTTTTCTCAAAATTCCCTCCATTTATTTTGCATTCTTCTGCTTTTTTCTTCTGTCCTGTCAGTCATCACCAGATAGGATTGTTCAATGGGTTTATCAAGCCATCCATATTTGCTCGTCTTTGTCAGTCTCATTATTGGTACCTTCCTGGGTATTTACTTGAGGAAGTTGGTAGTTGAGGGGCACCAAAAAAATATAAAAATTCAAAGTAAAGAGATTGTAGAAAAAGCCCTAAAGGAAGCTGAACAGCTAAAAAAAGAAGCGCTGCTGCAAAGTAAGGAGAAGGCATTCCAGATTAAACAGGCCTTGGAGTCAGAGCTTAAGACGGAAAGAGACGAGTTCAAAGAGGAGCAGCGACAGCTAAAGCGAAAAAGAGATAGCTTGAAACGAGAGTGGGACGGTTTTGATCGGAAACAGACTGAACTCTACAATAGTGAACGCCAGGTCAAACAGCAGGAATTTGAATGGCATGAGAAGCACAAGGAAATAGATGCGCTGGTCAGTAAAAAACGTTACGAGTTAGCACAACTAGCCGGGATAAGTCAGGAAGAAGCCAAGAAGCTCCTTATGGACTCTTTGGAAAGTGAAGCGAGAATGGAAGCAGCCAAAAGACTTGTCAGGATAGAGAACGAAATGAAGATGGAGGCGGACCGGAAAGGGAAAAATATTCTGGCCCTGGCTATCTCTCGTTATGCTGGTGATTATGTTGCAGACAGAACCGTTTCAATGGTTCCGTTGCCAAGCGACGAAATGAAAGGACGGATCATTGGTCGAGAAGGACGGAATATCAGGGCTATCGAAGCTGCAACGGGGATTGATATCATTATTGATGATACTCCGGAAGCGGTGATTCTGTCTGGTTTTAATCCGGTACGGCGGGAAGTTGCTCGATTGTCTCTACTGCAGCTTATTAGCGACGGTCGAATTCATCCCGGTCGCATTGAGGAAGTGGTCGAAAAAATGACCCAGGAACTCGAAATCAGTATGCGGGAATCCGGGGAGCAAGCGACCTTTGACGTTGGGGCTCATGGAGTGCATGTTGAACTGATAAAATTGCTCGGACGTTTAAAATACCGGACCAGTTATGGACAGAATGTTCTCCAGCATTCTCTAGAAGTGTCTTTTCTCTGTGGGATAATGGCGTCTGAACTTGGCGTAGATGTGAAGATGGCCAAACGTGCTGGGTTGTTGCATGATATAGGTAAGGCCGTTGATCATGAAGTAGAGGGATCCCATGCTATAATCGGTCGTGATCTCGCGAAAAAATACGGGGAACCTGAGCAGGTGGTGTATGCCATTGGTGCTCATCACGAGGAGCAGCCACCTCAAAGCGTTATTGACATTCTGGTGCAGTCTGCTGATGCCCTGTCCGGTGCTCGACCTGGAGCGAGGAAGGAAATGCTGCAGAGTTATGTCAAACGCCTTGAAGACCTTGAGGCCATTGCCAACGGATTCAGCGGGGTTGAAAAATCCTATGCTATTCAGGCCGGACGCGACTTGCGGATAATTGTCGATTCCGGCAAGGTGAAAGACGAGGAAGCTGCTCTTTTGAGCCAGGATATTGCCAGGGCGATAGAGAGCAAACTAACCTATCCTGGTCAGATACGGGTTACAGTTATACGGGAAACCCGCGCTGTGGAATTCGCAAAATAGATCATGGCGTCGTAAAAAAATCTCCATTTACTTTGTTGCACCCCAAGGGCAATCGAAGTAGATCAGATTTCTATACCCCTTGGGTATTTTTTACGAGTCCATCAAGGTTCAGTAAAGTGATTTTTGTCTGAAACTGAAAAAATATATTTGTGATCATCAAAAAAAGGGATAACGACGAATTTTCCGCCGTTGCCCCTTTTTTCGTTCTACGGTGAGGAAATACAAGAAAAATTAATTGGTAGCTGTCTCCATACTTTTTTCAGAACAGCTCCTGCATATTCCTGAAAATTCAATATGATGACCGAGGATTTTGTAGTTGCTGGCTTTTTCGGCCTCCTGGTTAATATGCTCCTGAACAGCAATATTAATATCATTGACCTTGCCGCATGAAGAGCAACGAATGTGGTAGTGGGGCTCGACGGTTGCATCGAAACGCTTTTGAGTGCCTCCGACTTCAAGCTTGAGGATAATGCCGCTATTAGCCATGAGTTCCAAGTTCCTGTACACAGTTCCAAGGCCGATACGAGGCAAACGCCTGCGCACCATGTCATAAACCTCGTTGGCGGTGGGATGGGAGGTTACTTTTTCCAATTCTTCCAAAATGATTTGCCGTTGGGTCGTTAGCCGCATGTTTGGAAACTGTTCCATGATTCTACCTCAAGATGAATAAATATTGATAAGCTTTATTAAATAACATCATATCCTATCATGAAGAGAATGCAAAGGCAAATCAGCCATAACTGTTCTTTGAAAAAATCTCAGAGCCCACGGGGAGTGGGCATTGAGCAGGGTACAAGCAATAGGAGTCATTGATTAGCTATGGATTTACCTGTGGATTAAAATAGCCAAAACGGAGAGCGGGGAATTCTTTTTGCACCATATCAAACCATTGGCTAATGCCTAGTGTCTGAGTTTCTTTTGATAGCGCGAGGCTTTGCTGGTACCATTCCGGATCCATATTCAGGTTGCGCAGCTGGATAAAATTAGGATGGTGGCGCCTAATCAACGTGCAAAATGCCTCAAACTCCTGGATTGAGTCGGTAAAACCTGGGAGAACGAAATAGTTAAGGGAAACAAAACGACCACTTTCCTTCATGACATCAATGGATTTCATGACATCAGAAAAACTATAATTGGTAGGGCGAAAATAGAGGTTATAGCAATCTTGCTGTGCCGAATTAAGGCTGACACGAATGCTGTCCAGTCCGGCAACAGCAAGTCGTTTGACACTCACCGGGAGGCTGGAATTTGAGTTAAGGTTTATTGTGCCCCTGGAAGTTTTACTGCGGATACGTTGGATAGCTTTTTCGATGACATCGGCCTGTAAAAGTGGCTCGCCCTCGCAGCCTTGACCAAAGCTGACAATTGGATTTTCGGCTGTATCAAGGTGGGAGATGGCAATTTGACTTATTTCCCCTACACTTGGCACAAAAGTGATCCGGTCCTGTGTTGAAGGACAACAGCCGGATGCTTGCAGAGAAATGCAACCGAGGCACCGAGCATTGCAGCTGGGCGATGTCGGTAAAGGGGCTTCCCAGCGACCGAGGAAGTAATTTCGGGCGGCCGGGCATCCATAGGTGAGACAACATTTGCCCAAGTGCTGGATGAGCCGGTTGTCTTTAAATTGCTGAAGTTTTTTCCTGGTACGCTTTGTGACGTCGGCCTGACGGTACTGATCGGCGTCCTGTCGTTTATCAATGTCGCTGCGAAATCCGGTTACCCAAAAGCTGTCCAGATACCAGCCAACTGCAGTGTAGGCAAAGAGCGGCAGGGTGGGGGCACCCGGTTGGGTCTGATAACTACTGGAAAAGATGGCAGTATGGGCAGGTGCCATGAAGGCGGCTACCGCCTGGACCGGTTTGCCTGCTTCATATGGGTTCTCGGTGAGGAGAACTGGTTCCCCTGAGTGAGGGTCCCAACCGACGGGAAGACGTCCTGGCAGGGTGAAGAGATCACTGCCTTCGGGCATTGGAATCCAGTCCTCAAGAGCGGGCCGAATGAAATTTCCATTACTCATGCCGACTACTTCAAGGTCGGTGAATTCTCGGATATTTCCCTCCCCATCGGCAAAGAGCAGGGCAGGGAAATTTTTAGGATGTTCCATTTAGGATGTTCAATTTATTGTCTGAGAACTCTGAAGATAGAATCAACCGCCCGGTAAATATCGAGGTCGTCACCAAAGATATCTTGGATTGCCGGATGTTCGATGAGATCTTCAACTATATATTGGGTGAAATAGAGGCTCACTACATTAGGATCCTGAGCAATGGTTCGAACCGGGGCTATCTTCATCTGCAGTTCGAACTCTTCGATATAGCCAAGTTTACCCAACTGATTTTCAAAGGCTTCTCTGATTTCAGTAACGGATGTCGTCTCAATGATTTCTCTGTCGATCAGGCGCTGAACTAATTTTGCGGCAAATTCCGGGGCATGATCTTTTGCTCTCAGAAACATTTTTCGGCGTTCCTGTTCTCGTTTACGGTCAATAGTGCGGATGGTTTTATCGGTGGTTCTGTTGGGGCTGATATTTACTTTGGCCATTCAAATCTCCATATAGTTGTCGTCTCCCAAGGAAGATGGGATAGGTAATTTTTCAGATATTCCTAGAGTTTCTTTATAATCTGAAAATACAATAATCACTAGCGTAAATTTCACGTGGTCGGGTAAAATTTACCTCTCTATTAGAGGTGTGTCTCAGGGAGACATTTCAGTTTTGAAAACTCTTCCGACATTGATGGCACAGCCTATGTTTTTTTTCGTTGGATCCTTGCCAGGCAAGGAAAAAATCAGTTGATTTTCTGACATTTGTTTGTATGGTTAACTGCCTGTTAATCAAATTGCAAGTGAGGGTTTTTTACCGAAATTGTCACTTTGAAATTATATTTTTTTGAAAAATAATTATTGACCTTTGGAGGTTCTTTCCATGGTAAGAAAAATAAAAGCTATGCTACCGGTTTTGCTGTGTGTATCTGTTATGACTTTATCCGGTTGTGGATCAAAAAGTGAAACTGATCAAGCATTGAAGGTGGAGGATAAGGGGGAGGCTATGGGTGTCGAAGAGTCGCTTGATTCAAAGCCTCTGGGAATCAGTGAAGGCCGCACTACTGGGGGAATGCTTCCCGTTTATTTTGATTTTGATTCTTCGGATATCAGAGGAGATCAGGGTCCACGTGTCGAAAATAACGCTGAATACATTAAGAGTCAGAAGGATTACGATATAACAATAGAAGGGAACTGTGATCAGCGTGGCACGAACGAGTACAATATGGCTTTGGGTGAAAGACGTGCGTTGAGTGCCAAGAAATATTTGGTAAACCTCGGCGTTGACGAGGCTAAACTCAGTACTGTAAGCTATGGTGAAGAGAGAATGTTGCTCCACGGACATGACGAGCTCTCCTGGGCTCAGAACAGACGGGCAGATTTTGTGGTTGTAGAATAGAAACTGTTTGATTATTAACAAATATTATGGAGACAATAATGACATTTCAAAGAAACCTATTAGCAGGATTGATCTTTTCACTGGTCTTTTTTGCTTCAAATAACTGTTTTTCTGCCGATCTGAAGATCGGTGTCATGAATGTTCAACAAATCATTGTTGAATGCGATGCGGGCAAGGCAGCGAAAGCGCGGTTTGACGAAAAGATGAAGAGCCTTCAGTCCAAATTCAAGGCAGAGGAAGATGACCTCAAAGGGTTGCAGGATGAGATAAAGAAAAAAAGTTCTGCCTGGAGTGAGACGAAAAGGGCAGAGAAGGTTCGGGAGTTTCAGAAAAGCGGTAGGGACCTTCAGGCTAAGACTGAGGATGCTCGTATGGAAATGAAAAACATGCAAGACAAGGAACTCGAGCCGATTCTCAAAGCTCTGGAAAAGGTCGTTGACAAATATGGTGCAGAGAACGGATTCTCTGCAATATTAGACGCTAAAAGCGTCATCTATTTTGACCAGAAAGTTGATATTACAAAAGTTATTATTAAGAAACTGAACGGAGCATTAGCAAAAAAATAATTTTCGTGAATGTGTTACTGATATGGTTGTTGGCAAAACGGTGTAGGGGGGCTATCCTTCTACATCGTTTTGTCGTTTTTAGTGCTTTAGTGCCTTACTCCTGAAATACTGTCATAAAAAACAAGAAAACGGAAAGTACTATTAAAGCTAATACTTTGAACATACCACCAAGGCACTTATCCCGGCTTATTTTCCCGTTTACCGGGGTTAGATATTTATTATTTTCTTTTATTTTTACTCCCTCAAGGGGGTACAGAACAGAGCACCCCTCAAGGGGGTACTAAAAAGAGTCACGTTTATTGTGGATAAAGTTTGAACATAGGGCGATTGCATGACAATAAAAAGCATGACCGGTTTTGGCCGGGGAGAGTTTGAACAAGGTGGCCGGGTTTGGACAGCCGAGATCAGGTGTGTCAATAACAGATACCTCGATCTGAAAATGAAACTCCCGCGAGGCTATTCTTCATTGGAAGAAAGAATACGAAAAAAGGTAGCAGAGACTCACCTGCGTGGCAGGGTAGACTTGTTTCTTTCCGTGAGCGGTGATTTTTCAGACCTGCAGGAGGTTAAGGTAAATTTGGCTCTGGCAGGAGACTACAGGAATGCTTTGCAAGCCCTGTCCGATGAATTTGGGCTGGAAAGCGATATTACCTCTCAGGTGCTGGCCGGTTACCCTGACGTGCTGACGCGAGAGCAGAGGGACGAGGATTTGGCTGTTGTATGGGGGATGGCGGAAAAAGTCATAGATAGTGCTCTGGGGAGTTGTGACACGATGAGGTCTCAGGAGGGTGAGGCGCTTGCTGCAGATCTTATAGCTCGGCTAAAGTTTTTTGAAAAAACAATCGAGAACATCGAAAAAAATATCCCTGAATTACTGGAACAGCGGCAAAAAAATCTGCAGGAAAGGCTTGAAAAGCTGTTGGCGAATGTTCAGCTTGATCCGGCTCGTTTGGCCCAGGAAGTTGCCGTTATGTCTGACAAAACCGATGTTACCGAAGAGATCGTACGATTGCGTTGCCATATCGCGCAGTTTACGCTGTTTCTTGCCGAAGAAAGCGGTATTGGCCGAAAACTTGATTTCCTCATTCAGGAGTTCCTGCGGGAGGTGAATACCCTGGCGTCAAAGATAAACGATGCCAATGTGGCACATCTCACTGTAGATTTAAAGAGTGAACTGGAAAAAATGCGAGAGCAGGTCCAAAACATTGAATAGCGCTTTGTGATGTTTGCTAGAAAATTCAGAGAAGAAAAAAGGCCCCTGTTTTAGGGGCCTTTCTGTTTCTCAAGAGGTTGAGAGGATGTGTCCTGTTATTTTTTTCTCCTAGTTCATCAACTCCGCTCGTACCGCGTCAAGCAGGTATGGCATGGATTTGGCTACCGAAGCTGAGAGCTCAAGTGACCAGCCGATCTCTTGCGGTTCCACCCCGAAGACCATAACCGGCGGGGGGGTGCTGCGCCCGGCAAGGGCCAGTACACGGAAAATATCAAAACCGTGCATTGAGGCGATGCATGATGTACCGCTACAGTGATCCAAGGATATCTTGTAAACTGTCCCCGGAGGTTGGTCGTCTTTCATGGCGTCGAGTATAATTACTCGATCTGCCTGTTCCAGGTCTGGCAGGGCGTCTAGGATAGCGGTACCGACCTCTAATATCTTTGTCTGTTTTGGTAAGCTTTCTTCACGAAGAAGGCGGGCTGCATGTACCCCAACCCCTTCGTCTCCCAAAAGTTCATTACCGATTCCGAGAATAAGTGTTTGCATTTACCCTACTCAAAATTGTTTTTGCTACGTTGGTGTCTACCATTAAATGGTTAGCGTGGCCGACTGAAATTTATTATTTGCCGGTGTGGACGACAATTGGTTTTTTGTCCGGGCGTAAAATATGCACAGCACAGGACAAACAGGGGTCATATGCGTGGATGACACGGAGGGCTTCTACCGGCTCATCGGGGTTTTCTATCGGGGTGCCGATTAAGGCAGTTTCCATCGGTCCGCCGACATCATTATTATCACGGGGAGATGCGTTCCAGCAGGTAGGTGTAATCACCTGGTAGTGGGAAATTTTCCCTTGGGTTATTTCCACCCAATGACCAAGAGCGCCGCGGGGAGCTTCAGTTAATGCTACGCCGAATCCGGAGAACTGTTCGTAGTTCTCGTCGAACCCGTTTTGCCCGGAATTCAATTCGTCCAGCCAGCCACCCATGGCTGCAGCGATCTTTTTCGCCTCCAGTGCCCGGGCTACATGTCGATCCATGACCGAAATACCACGACTATAATCACCGTTGATCCACATTCGAGCCAGAGGGCCGGCTTCATATGGTTTATCCTTCAGTCGGGGGGCCTTGAGCCACGAGTAGGCACCTTCTTTCGGGAATTCAGGCCGTGTTTCTCCTGAAGCCGGCGTTAGACTGCCGGTCGCATCTGCATACCAGGAATATTTGACAGATTCGGTGATGTCGTTGGTGTTCACACTGTCCTGAATATTTTCTGCGCCGCTTTCGGCGTAGCCACCGGAAAACAAACGGGAACTATTGGTATCATCCATCTCGAATGCGCCATAAGCGAGCAAATTGCCGCTGCCGCGACCAACCTTGAAATAATCACTGTAGACGTCCCCGACCTGCTGAACATCAGGCAGATAAACTTTGTTGATGAACTGGGTGAGCTCAGCGAGGTGTTGTTTATAGCGGCTGATATCACTAGCAGTGGGAATGGCAGTGAATCCACCGGGGATATAGCTGTTGGTGCTTGGCATTCTACCCGCAAACACCGCACCCATTTCGTGGGCCTGGCGGCGGGCGCCTATCGCGGCGGGAAGATTTGCTGCCACGCTGTCAAGACCTGGACGCATATCCGTTTGCCATGCAGTCGCCCATGGCGAGGCAGCTGGTCCGGCAACATAATCGAGAGCCGCCAGCAGGTAAAAATGGAGGATATGTGATTGCAGAAAGTTGGCTCCCAGTGTCAGGTTGCGTAACAATCGTGCATTTGTTGGCGGCAGCCAGTTGGATACATTTTCCAGAGCCTGCACTGCAGCCTGCCCGTGGGATATGGGGCAAACGCCACATATGCGCTGGGTGATAATAGGCGCGTCAAGGGGACTTCGCCCGTTTAAAAGGTTCTCAAAGCCGCGAAAAAGTGTTCCGGTACAATGTGCATTGACGATCTGTTGCTGTCCGCCGTTGGTATCAATGGCTATTTCGACCTTCATATGACCTTCAATCCGAGTAACCGGATCCATGACGGTAATTGTTTTCATTCTATATCTCCAAAAGTGTACGTTCTTTCAACTAACCCCGGTAAACGGGAAATTAAGCCAGGACTCTTTTCAGTACCCCCTTGAGGGGTATAAAAAACAAGAAATCTGGAGTAAGGCACTAATATCTTAATTTTATGCGCCTGTTGACAGATCCTGAATTCTTTACAATTCAGGGTGATCAGGCCATTACCGGCACGTTGGCTACAGCACTATAAACTGTCTGGTTCCCGGATGTTGCCTTTACTCTGTGAGGAATTGGGGATGGATTATTTTGGCGAACTCTCCATTTGCCGCCCCTGTCTACGGTGACGGCGCCTAGCTGGGTGTTGGAATCCCCATCGTAGACACTGACGATTTGGCCAATATCCCCTTTACCCTTAACTTCGATCCTGGACCTGTCCTCTTGCCATTCAACCCTGGTGAACTCAAGGTAACCGGTGGTGGGTTCCGGCTCGGGGGAACTACTGTTAGGGTCTTCGGTAACTGGTTTCTGGAAATCTTTGTACTCGTATTGCAGTTTGTAAAAAGGCGAAAACTTGTCAGGGAAATCTCGTTCAGTGCAACCAATACATATCGCTCCGGCTCCAATACACCAATTGCTGCCATTATTCCATTTACGAGACGGACAATCCGACTTTGTCTTGGGCCCCTTACAGCCAAGTTCTTTAAGGCACTTGTCTTCGATGCCGAAGGTCTTGGCTTCACCCTGTCCCTTGCGAGGACAGTTTTTATGAATCTCGGTGCCATAAAGTTCTATTGGACGGCGACGGCTATCAAGCTGTGGCATTTCACCGGCAAGCAGGTGGGCCACGGTCCAAACGATCCAATCGGGATGAGTAGGACAGCCTGGTATATTAACAGTATCTAAACCGGTGAGTTCACCGACACTGACGATACCTGTCGGGTTCGGGCTTGCAGCAGGAATCCCACCGTGACTGGCACAAGTTCCTATACTTAAGATGGCCGCAGCGTTTGGAGCCAGCATTTGTACAGCTTCCATTGCAGTCACGTCCCTGCCACCTTCACTCCAAAGCATGCAGGTGTGCCCGCCAAATGCAGTCGGGATTCCACCTTCAACAGCCAGTATATAGCTCCCCTCAGCTGTGGTTTTCAGTTGTTGCACGGCGAGGTCCCCGGCTGCGCTCATGAGGGTGGGATGAAAAACAAGGTCAATAGTATTGAACAATAGGTCGGCGATATCCGTCGGACCGCTGTCGCTAAACAGGTTAGAAAGTGAGATGGTGCAACCTGTGCAGTTGGCTGCGTTGAGCCAGATAACCTTGGGCAAAGTGGAGGTGTTAGCAGCAAGAGCCACTTCTAGCTTACCAAGAACTGTCATTGGCAGGCCCAGCGCTGCGGCTGATCCAACGCAGTATTTCAAAAATTGTCGTCTGTGTATTCGCATTTTGTGTTCTCCCAATATTTAAAAATTATGGCCCGTAGCAAGCTGTAGGCTAAAGTTTAACTGTAGTTTCGCATTGTGTCGCATTGTCGAAAGCAATTGCCGTGCCACGTTGTAGTGTGTTGTGTCGTGAGGGTTGGGGTAAGAGTCTGATGTACTGACATTTAGTGGGGTTGCAAAGGTAAGAGAGGAACGTTTCCTGATCTATTTATGTAAGTGGAGAAAAAAGGGAGGGTGTGCAAAATAATGATATCTTAGTGCACCAATTGTTCACTCCGTACTAGGAGGCTGTCCGAGAATGCCCTTTATCCTCAACTCCTCGTTATTCTGAAAAAATAATGCTCGTAATATCAGACATATGACTGTGCTTATTTTTTCTAAATGCCTCGATTTGAGAAGAAATGTCTATTCTCGGACAGCCTCCTAGGATACCTTCATTGTATTATCCGAAAGCCTGGTTCTTAGATGATACGGTGTCAATGTCATGAGTTATGGTCACTACTTGATACAATGAAAGAAAATCAAGAGATTTGGCAACTGATTGGCGTATGTCGTATTACAGCTGTTCTTAAATTCTCTTTGACTCGACCTGACTCTACCCAGTATAAGAAGTCGGTTTTACAAAGAAGTCGGTTTTACTAATTTCAATCTTGAAAGATTATTTACGAGGTGGTCATTCCATGGAATTAAATGTTAAGCAAGATTGTATCGGAGTAGATTGGAGTGCAGTATCTGCAATATTGAAAACAGTTGGAATGGCTTATCACGAACCCGAGGCACTCCGTAGAGCATTTGAAGCCAGCCATACAACTGTGTTTATTTATCGTGCTGGACAGTTGATCGGTTTTGGTCGTGCGATTTCAGATGGCGTCTATCAAGCGGCTATCTATGATTGTGCTGTTCTCCCTGAATTTCAAGGGAAAGGGCACGGAGCAACACTTATGAAGAACATTTTGGCTCAAATTGTAGATTGCAATGTCATTCTCTACGCATCGCCGGGCAAAGAAGGCTTCTACCAAAAAATCGGATTTCGGAAGATGAAAACGGGCATGGCTCACTTCAAAAACAGTAAGTCTATGAAAGAGCGTGGATTCACAGAATAAACAGCGTTTAAATCTGGGAAAATAAAAATGCATGATTTAAATAGAGTAGATTATGCTGGCGAGGCAGGCGTAGCTGTTGAGGTAAAGCCGGTATTAGAAATATTATATCAAGATGAATATTTAGTCGCTGTTGATAAACCAGCCGGGCTCTTTGTGCACCGTAGTTATATGGATAAAAATGAAATTTATTTCGCTTTACAACTTGTTAGAGATCAAATTGGTCAATATGTTTACCCTGTTCACAGGCTGGATAGACCAACATCGGGGGTCTTGCTCTTTGCTTTAAGCCCTAAAGTTGCTCAGCTGATAGGACAGTCTTTTGCCAGTAAAACCATACAAAAGACATACTATGCTTTAACTCGGGGCCATTTGTTGGGCAATGAAACTATTGACTATCCACTCAAAGAGAAGCTGGATAAGTTGGGCGATAAAAATGTAAGTCGAGACAAAGAGCCACAACAGGCTCAAACCGCCTATCAGTCACTGTTAATCGCAACGCTGCCCATTCCCTTAGGTAAATTTGACAGTGTTCGCTATTCATTGATAAAACTGCAACCAAAGACAGGTCGTCGCCATCAGCTCAGGCGGCATTTAGCTCATTTACGCCACCCTGTTATTGGTGATATTAACTACGGTGATAATAAGCAGAATCCATTCTTTAGAGAGTATTTTGGTTTCAAACGATTAATGTTACTCGCTAAAAAACTTGATTTTGTTCATCCGGTTACCAATGAAAATATCGCTATTGAAGTAAAATTTGATCAACAATGGCTAAATGTTTTTGAAAAGTTATCTTGGCAGATTGATACTATAATAAAAGCGTAAAGGATTTGGCCCATTTTTATTTTGTAATTTGCCTGCTGACAACGTATCATCAGCTTCCAATAAAATGATAATCCAAGTTGTGAACGAATTAGTGCCTTACCCCTCAAGGGAGCATTGAAAAGGACACCCCTCGAGGGGGTACTAAAAAGAGACCCTGCTTTTTTTCCCGTTTACCGGGGTTAGATACGTAGTGACGGATAGCTGTGTGTGGAGCTGAATTGTTGGTGCTAAGTATCAGGAAGTATGCAGTTATGATGTTTTTGTTAGGTGTGCAGATTCAAAATATTAAATAAGCTGACGGTTTGATTGGAATCGAAAAGTGGCCTATCGAAAAGTGGCCTGTCGAAAAGTGGCCTGTCGAAAAGTGGCCTATAGAAAAGTGGCCTAGAGATCAGCTGAGTGTAATTTGAGATTATGGTGAGCTATGCAGTTATTAAACGTAGGTTTTGGAAACACCGTTATGATGGACAAGATTATTGCTGTAATTAATACCGGCTCCTCCCCTGCACGAAAACTGAAGGAGGCGGCGAAAATGAAAGACAGGCTTGTTGATGTGACTGAAGGCAGGAGAACGAGATCAATTCTGGTGATGGAATCAAACCATGTCATTCTCTCTTCGGTGCAGCCTGATACTATCAGTCAGAGGATGCAGGCCCTGCAGCCTGGCTATAATCTGGCTGAATATTTTGACCAGCAGAAATAAAAAACCCAGGGATAGATATGACCGCAGGAAGATTGTTTGTGATCTCCGCTCCGTCAGGTGCGGGGAAGACTACTTTACTCAAACGGGTAATGGCCGACGTTACCGGGTTGGTTTTTTCCATCTCTCACACTACCCGAGAGCCTCGACCGGGAGAGCGGGATGGGGTTGATTACCACTTTGTCTCCCGGGCAGAATTCCTGGAGATGATTGATAAGGAGCTGTTTCTTGAATACGCCGAGGTGCATGAAAATCTCTATGGAACAAGCATTGATGCCATTGGTGCACAGCTTCTTGATGGCCTGGATGTCATCCTTGATATTGATGTACAGGGAGCAGCTATACTGCGTGCAAAAGGACAGCCTGAGGCAACGTATATTTTTGTTTCGCCCCCGAATCTAACCGAACTCGAAAGAAGACTACGCGGCAGGGGAACGGAGAGTGAGGAAACGGTTAGAGTTCGGCTAAAAAATGCTGCAACCGAGATGAATGCTGCTGGCGCATATGAATATCTGATCATCAATGAAGTCGTCGCTGAGGCAGCAAACCTTTTATCTTCAGTCATTCTAGCAGAACGGGCCAGGGCTCACAGACTGCCATCCGGTAAACCAATTAGCAAAATAGTGATAAACTCGTAAAAACCTCAAATTGGAGATGGTTAAGTAAAAAGCTTCATATTCGAGGCGTGTGAATTTTACTATTATTTCGGCGTACTAGGGTACGTCGTAATGATAGTGGAATTTGCACCCCAAGGGCACTCGAAGTCTCCGCTTATCTCCTAAGGGCGCGCAACGAAGCAGATAAGCGCAGACTTCGGATGGAGAGTTTTCGAAGTCTACGCTTATCTACGACACCATCAAATAGTGATCAAATGAAAAGACAGGGCAGGGGACAAAAACAGTCGGCAGAGAAGAATATTCGCTTGAGTGAAGATCTGTTATGGGGGGTCCATCCGGTTTTCGAGGCATTGGAAAAAGAACCCGAAAGATTCACTGAAATCATCTTACAAAAGGATAAGAGAGGCGGGAAGGTCGAGGCAATTATCGAAATGGCCCGACAACACCATGTCAAATTTACCTTTGTAGAGTCTTTACGTATTACTGGCGAAGGGAGTTCACAGGTACGTCACCAGGGAGTAATTGCTCGAATGAGTGAGGCCCCTCTCATCGATTTTGATGACTTTGTTTTGAAAATGAAGGCCCGTATCGACGGCGGTGAAAATGTGCGCCTGATGGTGTGCGACTCCCTTCAAGACCCACATAACCTCGGTGCAATAATCCGTTCCACACTGGCTTCAGGTGCTGCCGGGGTTATTGTAACACGGGAGCGTTCTGCACCCTTGGGAGGGACCGCCGCAAAGTCGTCTGCCGGGGCAATGTCGCATATTGATATTTGTCAGGTAACGAATCTGGTCAACGCCTTGAAAGATTTGAAGAAAGCCGGTTTCTGGATTTTTGGCGCGGTAAAGGATGCTGACGCTCATTCCCTGTATCAAACTGATTTGACAGTGCCTGCCTGTCTGGTGGTTGGCAGCGAAGGTAAGGGTATCAGGCCGCTGGTGAAAAAAGAGTGTGATGTTCTGCTCTCTATTCCAATGACCGGCACTCTTGACTCGTTGAATAGTTCTGTTGCTGCCGCTGTGGTTCTTTTTGAGGCTATGAGACAGAGTATCGTGTCTGCAACCAGGTAAATTTCATTGCAGGCCGTAAGACTTGAGTTTTTCCCATAGATTCTTCCTGCTTATTCCGAGAAGACGCGCGGCTTCGGTACGGTTACCACCGCTGTGGACGAGGGCATTCTGAAGACAATTCTGTTCGACAATTGCCAGTTGGTCACTGAGATTGAAATTTGATTCCTGTTGTGTTGAGTGTTGATTAAGCTCAGTGGGAAGATCAGCAGGGGTGATCTCCGGCCCCCGACTGAGAACGGATGCCCTCTCCATCAAGTTTCTCAATTCGCGAGCGTTTCCGGGGAAATCGTACTGGTTGAGACAGTTTATTGCCTCAGCCGTGATTGCCGCGGACCTGCCATGCAAGGTATTAAATTCAGACAGAAATACCCGGCAGAGTTCTTCGATATCTTCTTTATGTTCCCTCAGTGGCGGCATTTTCAGTGGGATAACCTGGAGCCGGTAGAGAAGATCCTGGCGAAAATTTCCGGCCGTCACTTCTTCTTGTAGATTTTTGGATGTACAGGCAATGATACGGACATCCACATTAATACTCTTGCTGCCGCCAACCCTTTCAAACCGACTTTCCTGAAGAACTCGGAGCAGTTTTGCCTGGAGTGGTCCGGGAAGGTCTCCTAATTCATCCAGGAGCAGGGTACCGTTATCGGCGAGTTCGAATTTCCCTTTTCTTTTTTGGTCGGCTCCGGTAAAAGCGCCCCTTTCATGGCCGAAAAGCTCGGATTCCATCAGCCCGTCTGGTATGGCTGCACAGTTGATTGAAACAAATGGCTTATCATGCCGGTTGCTGGCTTTATGAATTGCCCGTGCCGCAAGCTCTTTGCCGGTTCCTGATTCTCCGGTGATAAGGATAGTTGCATTGGTGGGTGCCGCCTGTTCAATCAGCGAATGGACCTTCTGCATCGCTGATGATTTCCCGAACAGTTTGCGGTCTTTCTGGCATGTGGCCTCAAGAACTTCACATTTTGCTTTGACCGCCTGGGTTTCAAAAAGACGTGTGACCCGAATGATAAGATCGTCCAGGTCAAACGGTTTGAGTATATAATCGCTTGCCCCCCTGCGCAGACAGTCAATGGCATCGTTCACCGAGCCATAGGCAGTCATAATAATCACGTCGGTGTCAGGGCTCTGCCTGCGCACATTCTGGAGGAGTGTTAAACCATCGAGGCCTGGCATACGAATGTCGGATATTATCAGGTGATACTGGTTTTTTTCGAACAGCGCCATGGCCTCAAGGCCGTCTTTTGCTTCATCTACCTGCCAGCCGTGTTTTTTTAGACAGTCGTATATGGAAACCCGCATTATTTCGTCATCTTCGGCGAGCAGGATTTTGGGCATGATTATCTCTCTTTAAGAATTGTTATGGCCGCATGCAGCCATCAAATTATTGTTGTGATATTGCCTGGCCATATAAAGATGTTTAGTGGCTTACCCCTGAAAGCCTGTCATTCAGTTCAATACCCCCTCGAGGGTTGCTCTTTTTAGTGCCCCCCTCTAGGGGGTATTGAACTGAGTCCCGGCTTATTTTCCTGTTTACCGGGGTTCGATTACTCCCTGTTGGTCGGAATAGTAATGGTGAAAATAGTTCCCTCACCGTGGCTGCTGTCCACAGATATTTTCCCATGCATACGTTGAACCAGCGAGTAAGTGACCGCAAGACCGAGACCGGTTCCTTCCCCGACTCCTTTAGTGGTGAAGAAGGGGTCGAAGATATGGGGCATGTTTTCTTCTGCGATGCCAAGCCCCGTGTCTTGAAAGATTAAAATCAGTTCATCGCCATGTTCCCGGCATTCAATGGTGAGCTTTCCTCCTTTCTGCATGGCCTGGATGGCATTCAAGCCAATGTTGATAATGATTTGCTTGACTGCTTCCGAATCCACCAGATGCTCGGTTGAGACTGAGATGTTGGTGTTGAACTCTATATTGTTGAGCTTGTAGGAGAGAAGCTGGGTGCATTCGCTAAAAAGAACATGGAGATCTATCTTTCTTGCTTTCAATGGCTCAGTTCTGCCGAAATTGAGCAGTTGGCGCATGATCATTTCAATCTGTCTCAGTCCCTTGTCCAGTAGGGGGAGATAACGCTCGGTCTGCTCACGATCATCGGGATTTTCACGCATAGACTTCACGCAGTTGAGCATTCCCCCCAGCGGATTGTTTACTTCATGGGCTATCCCGGCAGAGAGGATGCCCAGTGAGGCCATTTTTTCGCTCAAATGAGCCTGCGCCTTTGTTTTTAAGAGTTCCTCCCGAGACCTTTTCAACCGATCACAGAAGAGTACAAAGTTATCATTTACACTGTCCAGTTCATCTCTGAATATGGAAGGCAGCAGGAACTTATCCGGAGGATCATCAGGGAAATTATGCATGGCCTGGGTCAACCGTCTTATACGATGCACAATCAGTGTTTCGAACATAAGAAAGAGAGCCACTGTAACAAAAAAAATACTCGCAACACCTATCAGAATAAGATTGTGGATGTTTCTTCTGATGAGATCATCAGCCCAACTAATGGGTATGCTGATGGAAAGACCTCCTCGAATGTCGCCCTCGCTGTATCCGTGTGGGGCATGACAGCCAAGACATGAATCGGTTACTCGCAAAGGGGCGATGAAACGGACCACTCGACCCATATCCGACACATCGACATCAATTACTTCCTTGGCACCCTGGGCAAAGGCCATCAGGGACGATTTTTCAAACTCATCTGGAATGTTTTGAGGATTTATTGGTTTGAGACTGGTCACTCGAAAATAACCAAGGCCGTCACGTTTGGCGTAGGAAGAGAGTTCGCGGGTGATCATCGCCGGGTTGCGCAGAAAATAGATGTGTCCCTGGGCGTCTGTCACTGTTGGTAAATCAAGGTAGGGGTTGGCCTCTATTCCCCTTTTTTTAAGGACAAACAAGCCATTATGATCAGCTGCCCATTGCCTGGTGAGAAGAATCTGTTTGAACAGCATGCGAGCCTGCTGTTCTGCTTGTTTGATGATCATTTTTTCATCAAATGCGGAGGTGCGATAGAGCATAAATAAATAAAATGCCGAAATAATCGCCCCAATGAAAATGATAAATTTGGTTCGTAATGAGATTTGTGCAGGAAAATGCCAATTCATTGAGTGTGTATCCTCGATAAGATGCCGGAACGAATCATTTGCAATAAATTTACAGGTTGGAAAATCAACTGATTGCTCGCATAGCAGCAATATTCGCTCCAATTTTATCGACTTAATATAAATGAGTTGAGCGGTATAGGGAAGTGGGAAGGCAGAAAGTGGAGAGATCGTGATGGCTGCTGGGGCGATGTCCGGTGAATTTTGATTGATGCTCACTCTATGAGATTGTTACCGTCAGGTAGCGTGAGGACGGGTATATGTTACCTCACGGTAACGGTTGTCGGTGGTGCGAACGTTAACCCCTTGAAATATATGTAACATGTTACTGGAACAGAGCTTGCATCGTTGATTCGATAGGTTGAAATGTAGAATTCTGTCTTAATTACCGGTTTCATTCAGGAAACAGAAGCATAGATCGCTCTGTGTCGGTTGAGAGAGATAATTTGAGAGAGATAATAGATGGGTAACCCCGATAAACGGGGAATGAATCGGGATTCTTTATAATACCCCCTCGGGGGTATAAGTACCTTCAGCAAATTTTTTTCACCTTTTTTCTACACCCTTTGAGGGTTGAAAAACAAGCAAAGAATTTCTGAGGTACTAAAAAAACCTTAAAGGGAGGCACATGGTGAACAAACAGAGAAGAGTCCATTTTGCGGGTTTTGCACTGGCCATCTTGGGGATCGTAATGCTGTCAGTGACGGTGGTGGCAGGTGACAAAGGTAAAGCTGTGCATCCGGATCTGTCGGAGCAGGAGATGCTGGTGGGCTGTGCCGATTGCCATCGGGAAGCAACTCCGGAGATTGAGAAACAGTGGTATGACTCGCTCCACGGAATTGCCATGGTAAAATGTTACCAGTGTCATGGTACCTACGGAGATTTTTTTGTGACACCCAGCAGGCAGAACTGTGCCACCTGTCATAACAACATGCTCGAGAAATGTCCCAAAGACAAACCATGTTGGGAGTGTCATGTACCTCATTCGTTCAAAGAAAAGAAATAGATATTAGCTAAGCTGTTGAACCGACAGAGAGGAAGGAGATCATAATGACACAAACCATAATGGCACAAACGAGACGTGATTTTATAAAAAAGGCGGCGGCACTATCGGCGGCCTCCTATGTAAGTATGAGTCTGCCTATTGATAAAGTTAATGTGGCTCGGGCTGATGAAGGTATAGCATGGCATCGGGGCAGTTGTCGCCTGTGCGGTGTCGGTTGCCGGGTTGAACTTGGGGTAAAAGATGGCGTGCCTATGGGGCTGCGTGGTGTTGCAGAGTCTCGCACTAATTTTGGCTATGTCTGCATGAAGGGCATGCACTTCTGGAAATGTATGCGCCATCCTGACCGTTTAACCAAACCGCTGTATCGCGAGAAGAAAACTGACAAATTTAGAGAAATATCCTGGGACAAAGCTCTTGATATAGCTGCCAGTCAATTTGCAGAGGCGCATAAGGCCGGCGGTGGGCAAGCCGTAGCCTATTATGGCTCAGGCCAGGCGCTGACTGAGGAAACCTACTTATTCCAGAAAATTATGCGAGGCGGCCTGCAGTCAAATAATGTTGAAGGTAATCCCCGGCTCTGCATGGCCAGTGCGGTCGGTGGGTATCTTACGTCATTTGGGGCTGATGAGCCCATTGGTGGCTATGCCGATCTGGAGAAGGCCCATTGTTTCTTTATTATCGGTTCTAATACCGCTGAAGCCCATCCGGTTCTTTTTCGAAGAATCATGCGCCGGAAACTCGATAATCCTGATACAGTCAAGGTGATTAACGTTGATCCCAGAATTTCCCAGACCTCAAGAATTGCCGATATACATCTGCAGTTCAAGCCGGGAACTGATCTGGCGCTGCTCAATGCCATGGCCCATGTCATCCTGGAAGAAAAACTCTACGACGAAGAGTTCATAAAGAATTACGCGACGTTTAGAAAAGGAAAAGCGGAGCAGACGACTCTGGAAGATTTCAAGGCGCAGTTAGCTAAGTACACTCCTGAAGAGGCTGCAAAGGTATGTGGTGGCTCCTTTAAACCCGATGATGTAAGAACCATAGCTCGTTGGTTTGCTACTTCTAAAGGCACAGTCAGTCTCTGGACTATGGGGCTCAATCAACGAAAGCGGGGCGTTTGGGCTAATAATCTCGTGCATAATCTGCATATCCTTACCGGCCAATTACTAAAAGACGGTGCTGACAGTCTTAGTCTCACCGGTCAACCCAACGCCTGTGGCGGTGTCCGTGAAGGCGGAGGTCTTTGTCATATCCTGCCTGGTCACCGACTGGTAGCAAAAGAAAAACTTCGTCGCCAGGTGGAGGCAGCCTGGGGAGTACCAGAGGGGCGTATCCCACCCAAACCCGGCCTGCACACCATGGCCATGTTTTCAGCGATAAACGAAGGAAAGATCAAAGCAATTTGGGTCAACTGCACCAGCCCTGTACAGAGTCTGCCAAACTGCAATCTCTACAATAAAGGTATGGACAGGGAGGACGTTTTTATTGTCTGTACCGATATTTTTCATACCCTCACCACCCAGAAGGCCAATCTGGTATTGCCGACCTCCTTTCATTTTGAAAAAACCGGGGTTTATGGCTGCACGGAGCGTCGGTCCCAGTTGACGAAAAAGGCCATCGATTCGCCGGGTGAAGCAAGGGCCGAGGTCTGGATCGTCCGGGAGTGGGCACGTAAGCTGGCCGAGAAAATGAAAGATCCGGTTATTGCCCAGTGCATTAAACCCTTTGAGGGCCTGGATGAGGGGTATGAGTTACCCAAGGCTATCTGGGACGAGTATTCCCAGAAACTGACCGCTCATAGGGACAATGATCTTCGCGGTGCAACCTATGCTGTGCTGGAGCAAATGGCTGACGGGGTTCAGTGGCCGGCACTGACAGAGGAATATGCCCTTACCGGTGGTACAGTGAAAAAATTTGTCAAAGGAAGGGATCCGATGGCAACCACAGAATCCAAAAATGATCTACCCTATCAGTTCTATGGTCCGGCACATGCCGATCGTACTTTGTGGATCTGGCAGCGTGAGCAGGCGGATCCGGAAGAGATTCCGGATGCTGACTATCCTTTCTATTTGTCTACCGGCAGGATTATCGACCATTGGCATACCATGTCGATGACCGGCCGTATTCCTGAATTACTCCGGGCCAATCCTTACGCGTATGTAGAGCTTAACCCAAAAGATGCGGAGCGACTTGGTATTAAACCGGGAGACATGGTGGAAATAAAGTCACGACGCGGTGTCAATCTGCTGCCTGCGAAGGTCTATGAAGGACCGGTTGAAGGAATGGTTTTTGCCTACTGGCATGACCAGCACCCTGATCGAATGATCAATAAAGTAACAAAAGATGCCTATGATCCGGGCTCGAAAGAACCGGAATTTAAAATCTGTGCAGTTCAGGTAAAACGGGCCTCTGGTCCAAAGCCGCTCAAGCCTTATATTGTCTGATCCTGATCCAGATCAATAGTACGCTTGATGGCTTCGTAAAAACTATATTTTGCTAATTTACCGTCATTCCCGCCTACGCGGGAATGACGGAGCAGGAGACTTTTTACGACGCCATCATGCTTGAGAGTCGCCATTTTTTGGAGGCTCTCAAGTATACCTGAAACTTTTACGGGAGTAACCATGCCGATTAGTGGCGTAGTCATAACCAGTCGACCTGCAGAAAAAAAAGAAGTTTTACGATGTTTATCTGCCATCGCCGAGGTTGAAGTTCACGGTGATGATGAAAAAGGCAACATTGTTGCCGTATTGGAGACAGAATCATCCGAAGAAATGGAGAAAATTATTGATCGGATCAGCAAGGACCAAAACGTCCTGCATGTCGGCCTGACCTATCTGAATACCGAAGATGAAGCTGAGCGCATGGTCCAAGGGGAAAAGTTGGCAAAACCATTCGGTTTTCGAAAGCCATTAAGTGACAATTCGTGAAAAGACGCTCATTTATCAAGTTACTCGGAGCGAGCCTCACCAGCCTATCCCTTCTTCCCGGAACTGCCGGAGCAAGATTTTTGCAATCACCCGTTGCACAATCACCAGTTACAACTAACAGGTTACGGCCTCCAGGGGCGGTACCCGAAGAGATTTTTCCAGGTAAATGTATCAGGTGTGGACGTTGTGTTGAAGTCTGTCCGTATCGCTCGATTATCATGCTCGATATCCGTGCCGGGATTCATGCCGGGACCCCACTCGTTGAAGCGGAAAAAATTCCCTGCTACCTCTGTATGAAATGTGTCGATGTCTGTCCCACCGGAAGCCTGCAACGCATTCGGCAGCAGGATACCCGCATGGGCCTTGCGGTTATCAATCGATTTCATTGTGCCGCATGGATCGGGACTATTCTGTGCCGAACCTGTTACGATAAATGCCCCTATGCCGAAAAGGCAATCCGTCTTGATCAACTGCGACCGGTGATTGACGAGTCCTCCTGTACTGGTTGCGGTCTTTGTACCAACGCTTGTCCGGTCACCGTGCCCGGTGGCAATAAGGCGATTAATATTGAACCGCTCTATGCGGGAGAAAAGGTGACGGCGTGAAAAGGGCTGACAGTACCCGTCTTATCTCCACCCCGAAGATAGTCTATGGGCGATGGCGACTTATTCTGCTCACCGGAGCCTTTCTGCTCATTTTAGTTAATCCCTTTCTGAACTACTTTTACCATATTAATTTCATTCAAGGCTGGTACCAGTCTTTTGGTTTTGGCAGTCTCTGGTTTGTTTCACCACTGGAAGGACTGGAAAGTCTGCTGTTGACCAAGTCGGTGTATATGCCATCGTTTATTGGCATGGCGATCCCGGTTTTAATTGCTCTTTTCCTCGGCAGGGTGTTTTGTTCCTGGGTATGCCCGGTGTCTTTTTTCCTCGAGCTTTTTGACAAGCTGAGGAAGCTTGTCACGGGCCGAAAATTTCTAAAAAACGGTCTACTCGTCGCCAAAAAAATACTCTGGTTTGTCCTGATTGCAGAACTCTTACTCAGTATGATTCTCGGAGTACCACTTTTTGTTTTTCTCTCTCCTCCGGGCCTGATCGGCCGGGAAATAATGATGTTGGTATTTTTCCAATCAGTTGCCTTGGAAGGGGTAATACTTCTGCTGATTCTTTTGCTGGAATTGTCCACCCGCAGGTTCTTTTGCAGGACTTTCTGTCCACTTGGTGGGCTGCTCGCCTTCCTGGGTAGTAAAAGGAGTCTTCGGGTGCATGTTGATCAAGCCAATTGCACCAATTGTGGCATTTGTGAGAAAAGCTGTCCTATGGGACTTTTGCCGAGCATTGGTGAAGGAACATCTGCCTACTGTTGGAACTGTGGCGAGTGTGTGGACAGCTGCTGTTTCGATGCCCTGCACTTTCATTGGCAAGAAAAATAGCTATCTGTCTTGTACCAATTTAGTGCCTTACTCCAGATTTTCTGTAAAAAAAAATAAGAAATCTGAAAGGGAAATTGAAATTATAAACCTAAAGTTACTTCCAAGGCACTTATCCTGGCTTATTTTTCCATTTACCGGGGTTCCTTGAAGTTACCTTTGCTGTTTTGAAAGCTTAGTTGCAAATTTTATCGCATTTACAAAAAGAAGGCAGTGTTACCTTTCGGTAACATGCCCTCTTGTCGATGTTACCGTTTGGTAGCGATCTTGTGTTTTGAAGTGGGTAATTACCTGAAAAGACAATCCTGTTTTTATGGAATCAAATTTGCAAAGTGATGAGGAATGATATGTTGCGAATGAGGAAAAGTGGAAACTAATAGCCTGGACTTGGCGGAGCTGGTCTCGTCAATCAGGTACAACTAAGGAGGTCTTAAGTGCAAACGGAGTCAAGATCGAAATACAACTCTCATTTGATCAAGCTGATTATCGCTCTGGTCGTTTTCGGAGTTGCCGCATTAATTGCACGGAAGGTTTTTACACCTGAGAGCATGGGGCAGTATGGCCATTATCGGGGAGCTGATATTGAAGATCAAAAAAATATTGCCGTAAGGCTTCAGACAAATGAGTCCTGTTTTCAATGTCATAAACCTATCCGCAGAATTCATAAAGCAGGTGTTCATAAGACGGTTTCATGCGAAATCTGTCACGGCCCCTATGGAGACCATGTTGAGAATGGTAAAAAAATAGGTACCCTACCCGTAAAGCGCGGACAGGAGATCATCCCACTCTGTCTGCGTTGTCATAACCAGATCATCCAGGCCCGTCCCCGGGAATCGATCAAAATGGTAGGCATGCCCCAACATCTACAAGAGAAAAATGTTCGGATTGATCATACCTGTAGTCAATGCCACATGGTCCATGATCCGCTTCTTTGGATCAATCAGGCAAAGGAAATGATTGGTATAAAGGAGGCAATATAACGATGAAAGAACTTAAAAAACAAATAGAGCAGGACCGCCGCGGCTTCATCAAGAAGGTCCTCGGTGGTACAATTGCCGGTTCGCTGCTTCTCGTTATACCTGCAACAGCCGAGGAACTTATCGAGCAGATACCCGGCATGCGAGGCGATGACAGCGTCTTTACCCATAAACGATTTGCCTTTGTGGTCGATATCACCGCCTGTATCGGCTGCGGTTCCTGCTGTATTGCAGATAAGGCGGAATATAATGTCCCTGATCACAATTACCGAACCTGGGTCGAGCGATATATTATCGACGACCACGATAATGTCTATGTCGACTCGCCTAACGGTGGGCTGGATGGGTATACTAAGGCCCGTGATGGACTCCCGAACCCTACCCGGGATACCTTCTTTGTCCCCAAGCTCTGTAATATGTGCGAAAAACCTTCCTGCGTCCAGGTTTGCCCGGTTGGAGCGACTTATAAAACCGATGACGGCTTTATTCTGGTTGATAAAACCCGCTGCGTTGGCTGCTCCTATTGTATACAGGCCTGTCCCTATTCTGTGCGTTTTATTAATCCCATAACCAGAACCGCGGAAAAATGTACCTGGTGTTACCACCGGGTGAGAAAGGGACTGTTGCCCGCATGCGTTGAAGTCTGCCCGACCCACGCCCGTAAGTTTGGTGATCTTGCTGATAAGAATTCCGAGGTCTGGAAAATTCTCCATGAACCCCACGTAATTTCCGTATTGAAGCCTGATATGGGTAACAAACCCGCCCTGCATTATGTCGGGCTGCGAAGGGAGGTGGTCTAATGAGCACAGCAATACATCATGGTGACGCCATTTCAGCTTTGACCAACTATGTGTTTCCCAATGATTTTCATGTGCATTGGAGCTTGATGATTGTCCTCTATCCTTATATTACAGGGATTGTGGCCGGAGCCTTTATCGTCTCATCACTCTATCACGTATTCGGCATAAAACAGCTAGAGCCTATTTCCCGGTTTTCACTGGTCTTTGCGCTTGCTTTTCTGGCTTGTGCCACCTGGCCGCTTCTTCTCCATCTTGGCCATCCGGAACGATCCTTTAGTATGTTGCTGACGCCTAATCCAACCTCAGCCATGGCCGGGTTTGGCTATATCTACTCTGCTTATTTTATCCTGTTGCTCCATGAAATTTTGTTTATCTACCGACCGACGATGGTCGGATTGTGGAAGAGTTCTTCTGGAAAAATACAGTGGCTGTATCGCTTTCTTGCCTTCCATAATGACAACCTCTCCAAAGAGTCACTGCAGCTTGATCATAAAATAATTAATTTTTTAGCGGCGATTGGTATCCCAATGGCCTGTGTCCTGCACGGTTATGTTGGCTTTATCTTTGGTGGAGTCAAGGCTAATCCGCTTTGGGCCACCCCGCTCATGCCGGTGATTTTTTTACTTTCCGCCTGTGTCTCGGGAATTGCCGGGATCATTTTGGCCTATTTTTTAATCAAAAAATTTACCGGTCAGCAAATCGATGTTGACTGCATTCGAACTGCACTCAAATTTCTTTGGGGCTTTTTTATTCTCGATTTCGTCTTTGAAATGCTTGAGGTGTTCAGCCATTTCTATATGAGCACCCACCACTGGCATGTCCTGGAGAATCTGCTCTGGGGACCGCTTTACAACACCTATTGGTTGTATCAGGTGAAGATTTTTTCCGTCATCCCCTTTTTCCTGCTGGCCGCACTCTGTCTGTTTAAATTCAAGGATCGGGTCATTCTGTTTTTTGCCCCGATCGCCTCTCTGATGATACTTGTACAGGTTTTGCTTATGCGTTGGAATGTCGTCATAGGTGGTCAGTTGATGTCCAATAGCACCAGGGGGCAGGTGGTGTTTATACCAGAGTGGCTCGGAAGAGAGGGCATTATTGCCGCTCTCTGCATCATGATTGCCCCGCTGGTGATTTTATATGTTCTCGGGAAGATTTTCCCGTTCTGGATGAGTGAAAAGGTCGCCGATTCATCGGTGGATTGATTTACCGGTATATTGTTTGAACGCTTAACTGCTATGAAGATGAATCCTATACGAGGAGGATGCAAGGAGGGTGAACAAAGAGGCTGTCTGTAAGGATTTTAAGGATTTGGAGCGTCGGTGTTTCCGGCAAACGAGGATTTTAAATTTCATTCGGAGGAAATGAATATGCAACAGTGGGGTAAAATACTTTGCATGGCAATTCTGGGACTTTTTATCGCGGTCCCAGCGTTTGCCACGACAAAAGCTTCCATGGATGTGACCAACGAGAAGAACAAGCAAGCAAACGTAAAATGTGTGAACTGCCATCTCAAAGAGAACAATTCATTAGTGCAGCAATGGAAAAATTCTCCACACGCAGCAGGAAAAGATGGCTCAGTATCCTGTTACAACTGTCATGCAGCTGATCAAGGTGACATTACTGCCTATATGCATGAGGGTGCTTTTATCAAAACAATCCAGACTCCAAAGGATTGTGGGTTTTGTCATGAAGGGGAAATGAAAGAGCAGCAGAACTCGCATCACGCTGCTGCCGGTCAGATCATGGCGTCTCTAGACAATGTTCTGGGTGAGGTCATCTGTTCTCTGGAAGACAAAGCCGATGCTGCAAATGGCTGCTGGCAATGTCATGGATCTCTGTTAACCGTTCAGACCGGTGCAGACGGAAAAACGCTAAAAAATGAATTCGGAGCGGTAATGTTTGATCCGATGACCTATCCAAACTCCGGCGTTGGTCGTCTCAACCCCGATGGATATGCAGGGACCTGTAATGCCTGTCACAGCAAGCATAGTTTCCGTGCTTCAACCGCCCGTCAACCTGAGAATTGCGGCAAGTGCCACCTTGGCCCGGATCATCCGCAGATGGAGATTTATAACGAGTCTAAACATGGCATTGCTTATTATTCCGCTTCCCGGGAGTATGGCATGAACGGTATGAACATCATGAAAGCCGGCAAATGGGTCTTGGGTAAAGACTACTATACCGCGCCGACCTGTGCTACCTGCCATATGGGATCGTATCAAAAGTCCGATGGTTCTGTCAGCCAGAGTACCCATAATGTTGGTGACAGGCTTTCCTGGACTCTGAGACCAAAGATCTCTTCCAAGCTCAACAGGGTAATATTTGCCGATGGTACCGAAAAAGATATACCAGGTGATATTCCTCCCCAGGCTGGTTCTGAAGTGAAGTATAAAGAATTCAAGTTTGTCGACGATAAATGGAAAAAAGTTCCGGTTGTAAAAGAGGCTATTGCTGTCGTAAGCTGGGAAGAGCGCCGCAAAAACATGCAAGGCGTCTGTAAACAGTGTCATGGTGAGCAGAAGGTGCAATCTTTTTATAAGCAGTTTGATGCACTGGTTGTAACCTATAACGATAAGTTCGCAAAGCCGGCTAAAAAATTGTATGAAATGGCCGCGAAAGATGGTCTCATTAGTGGTTCAACTTTTCACACCGAGCTTGGGTGGCATTGGTGGGAGCTCTGGCATCATGAAGGACGTCGAGCGCGTCACGGTGCTGCAATGAGTGGACCTGACTATACCCATTGGCATGGAATGTATGATGTCGCTCATAACTTCTATTTCAAGTTCATCCCTGAGCTTATGCATATGGCAGAAGAAAAAGGCATGACCGAGAAATACGAGAAGGAATTGGGTGCAATTCTTTCCAGACCTGAGCATACCTGGTATAAAGAAGGTTTTGATGCTGACGTTATGAAGGATATCAAAGCTGAACAGGACGAACGTTATAAGCAGTAGCCGTAAATGTTATTGTAATCCAGGCCGTTACCTTCACCCCGGCATTTTTTATGCCGGGGTGTTTTTTCGCAATGAGGATTTATAAAGACTATGAAACGCATTTATTTACTGTTGTTGGGGGTGCTTCTTACGGTTGTTCCCGTCGGACTGCAGGCCGAGGATGGGGCAACGAAGATGAAACGAATTGGTAAGGATGTCGCTGCCCTGAAGCTTGGCCTCGGTGACTATTTTATCGGTCAGATCCTGAATGCAGAAAAGAGAGAGATTGCGAGGAAAAATATTATCCATAAAACCCTTAACGGTACCTATAAATTTCAGGACGGTGACGTCTTTGTCGTGGCTGGTAAAAAGACTGATATGGTAATCGGGATTTATAAACAAAACACTGAGGCTTCACGGGAAGACGTCAAGAAAATGGTGGGTGAGTTGATGATGCAATTCGAAGAACCCACCACCATGGCCCATGATAAACTGATATACTGGGCATTTGGTAAAGATGGCCGGATCTCGGAAGACCTCTTTGATATGGCAAGGGAAAGTGGTGGGGAAGATGTATTGGCTACCGTCAAATTTTCCAGTAGTTTGCCTATTGCGCAAGACTCAGCACCAGATAAAGCTGAGAAGGAAGAAGTAGCCAAAACTGAAGAAATCTCATCCATTTATGTAATGATAAACTCTATTCCTTTGTCGAAGATATTCCTTTCCCTGAATAAACAGACGGCTGGGTGACCTATCTTATGAGACTCATCATGAAAAAGGCCATATGTCTTTTTGCTGTATGTTTGCTGATAAGTTCCTGCGCCGCAACTGAGCAAAAGCAATCGGTAAATTATCCCCGGAAACCTGATTCCTCCTCTGGGAGGCAATCCGGTCTACCGATGGATTTTTATGAGCAGGCGGAAAAGGATTCGGATTTAACAAACGATGTCATTGTCATTCCACCGGCAGAGGTGAAAAAGACAAATACTGAACTTGAGATGGAACAGTAAGCGTGTGTTGCAACGGATCTTAACAATTAGTGTTTAAGATGTCGGTAGATCCTCTTACCTGGCAATAGACCATCGTAAGGTTCTGCCTGCCCCGAATGGCTTCACCTTGCCATAGAGTTCCGGGACTTCCCAAGAGATTTTTTCTAGAGTTATCTGCTTTTCAGGCGGATGCAGCCCGTAACGTTTGCAGGCTATATCACTGATAAAGTTTTGCAATAGATCTAGACGGCCGACGTCTTCAAAGAGCTCGGCCAACATCGGCAGGGCAACAGGTGCAGAGAAAATTCCTGCAGCACAACCGCAACATTCTTTTTTATGCCTTGGATGGGGAGCAGAGTCCGAGCCGAACATGATCCGCTCATGGCCTGAAAAAACAGCATCTCTGAGACTTTCCAGGTCTTCAGGTCTTTTGGCGATTGGTTTGCAAAAGAGGTCGGGCTCCATAAGGCCGCCAATGACATCATCCAGAGTGATCATCAGGTGGTGGAGGGTGACCGTGGCCGAGACGTTTGGATAGCGGTCGACAAATTCCACTGCTTCGGCGGTGGTAATATGTTCCATGATGATATGCAGTTTGGGAAACGTTTCAGCCAGTCGTTCATATACCGTTAAAAATTCCCTTTCCCTGTCCAGTACAAAACCGTTGGATTCACCGTGTACCAGAAGGGGAATTTCCATCTCTTCCATCAGGGAGAGAGTCTCATCAATGGTGCTAAAGTTGCTAACTCCGCTTTCACTCCTTGTGGTAATGCCAGCCGGGTAGAGTTTGATGCCAATGATTTCATCTTTGGCTGCGATGAGTTCAGCTCTGGTGTAATTTTTAAAAAAGAGGGTCATGTAGGCGGCGAATGAATCTGAATTCCCGGCAGCATGTATTTCCTCTTTGTATCTTCGCACCTTCTCCAGCGAGTCTACGGGGGAAACAAGATTGGGCATGATCACTGCTCCGGCAAAACTACCGGTGGTAAATGGTGCCACATCTTGCAGCATTGTGCCTTCCCGGAGGTGGAGATGCATGTCGAGGGGGGAATTCAGAACGATATTCATTTGTTGAAACCTGTCATAATAGGCATCCGTTTTTGCAGATCCTAAATGGAGGATCGGCGGTGGGTTTAAGAGGAATATTGCATGCCCGTTAAAAGATGTCAAGCAGCCCTGCTTCGCTGTTAGCAGACAGGCTATTTATTCAGTCTCCTTGCAGCTTTGAATTTGTCCGCAGGCAGTATGAGAGCTGAACAATTTATTCAGTAATTGTAAGGAAAATTTCCTTGTAGAGTTTTCGGTATCCCTCAAGGCTGCTTGGGTCAAGCCATCTTTCATAGGCGGATCTGTATTTTTCGGTTGGTCGTTGCTTGCGGAGTACTTTATTGATGGCTCCGATCGTTTTTTCGCCCCATTCGTTTTTGGAACAGGCTACATAGGTTAGCGACGCATCATGATTTACCAGGTTTTCCTCTATGTTAAGTGTCATCAGCTGATCCCGTACACCCATTTTTTCCGCCAGGTACATGGCCTCTTCCGGTAGCCCGCAGAGTGCATTTATACGCCCTGCCAACAGCATTTTTAAGAGATTTAATGTGAGTTCCGGGCCCTCATAGGTGAAGATATTCTGATCGTTGCCGTATTCGTTTAATGTTTTGTCAAACTCTACCCCGTAAGAACGGTTTTTGGATCTTCCGACAACATATTTATTGCTTTTTAGAATATCTGTCAGACTAAGGGTCTTCATCCTGCCGAATGTATTAAATTTCTCTTTGTTGATAATCAGGACTGTGGGCAGTGTAAAGACACTTGGTATCGAAAAATAGGCAAACTCCATCCGCTCCGGTGTCTTAAACATTGCCAGGCCACATGCCTTCTCTCCCTGTTTCCATTGCTGGTAATGCCTGGAAATATTGGCATTTATGTGTGAATGTTCATATTCCGGCAAATTATTTATCAGGATGTCGGTTATAAGGTCTTCGTATCCTTCTCCTTTAAAGATCCCCTCATGAATAAAAAATGGCGGTGCATCGGCTTCCATCCAATCAATGGAATCTTTTGGCCATGCTCCTGCCGGAAATAGAAAAGTGACAAGAAATATTAGGGTGAGAGGTAGAGAATGTTTTTTACACACCATGTAGCATATCCATAGTCTGAAAGATTGTAAGTTGGCAAGATAACATATCATGTGTGCAGAATTTTGTATATGGTCGAGGCAATCTGTTCAAGAGTGTAAGGTTTTGGAATAAATGCCTTTGCGCCCATTGCCAGAGTGGCTTTTACATCACCATCCTGGGCAAAACCGCTGGCAATGATTGCTTTTTGCTGAGGGTGAAGTTTAAGGATTTGTTCTAAGGTCATTCGCCCATTTTGTCCTGGAGGCATAATCATATCAAGGATCATCAGGTCAGTGGTATGGTTCTTGGCATATTCTATCGCCTCCTCCCCTGAAGAGACCGTTTGAACTGAGTAATCTAAAGAAGTTAACAACTGACTGGCAATCTCGCGTTGACGCAGTTCATCGTCTATCACCAGAATTGTTTCTCCTTGGCCGTTATAGTCCCTCCAGTCTTTTTGATCTGGCCTGAGGGCGATGTCAGCCTTGATACTCGGGAAATAGAGTTCAAAGGTGGTCCCTTGCGTATTGCTGATGACATTGACTGCGCCGCCATGGTCACGCATGGTGTTCCATACAACAGCAAGCCCGAGCCCGGTGCCACTTCTACCCATAACTTTTTTAGTGTAAAAGGGTTCGAAAATATGCCCCATGTCGTGAGGTGTAATCCCGGAACCATCATCATGGATGGTTATTTTAGAGAAATTTCCTTTGGATAAATTCAACCTGCCTTTTGATAAGGGAAGACTCTGATCATGGTCTTCAGTGACGATAGAAAGAGTCCCTTCTCCATGAATTGCTTCCATGCCGTTGATGATA
>WTAT01000511.1 GCA_013139415.1 Desulforhopalus sp. | reverse complement strand
AATTTGTCTGTGCATTTATGGGTAATACCTATCCTGAAGGCATCAGCGTCATCCCAGTCTTTATCGATACGGTCATCAAAAACTTGAAGCGCCGGGTGTAGTGTGCCATTATAATCAAAATCAAGATGGCTGTAGCGTGACCAGTATGTCCTGTCCCAGGTCAACTCTACGGTCGTTTTGTCAAAGGAATAAGACGTCCCTATACTCAATACTGCCGGAGTAACGACAGTCACTTCAGCATCTCCATCATAAAGCCCATTCAATGCGGGGATAAGACTTTGGGAAACAAGTGTAGCGCTGCCATCTAGATTTAAATCCACCCTGGAACGGTATGTGGCCGCAAGAGTCCACTTGTCAATCGGTTTTACAGTCATAGCAAGATTATAGCCTAGTTCAATTGTGTCACCGTCCAAGTCCCGGCTTAGCAATGAAAGAGGCCCTGAAAAAGGAGGAGTGGCTGTACTTTTAACCTTGCCGTCAGCTTTAAGAATTCGTATTCCTGCTCCGAAAGACATTTTGTTATTCACTTTGTAGGCAACAGTAGGGTTTGCTTCTATCACTTCAAGAGTAAATTCTTTTGCATATACAGCAGGAAAAGGTTCGTCCCATTTTTTTGAAAGACCAAAGGGAACGGTAAGAGAAAATCCAAAGCGCAGATTGTTGTATGCTTTAGATACTACATGTAGCTGTGGAAGAAAAAAGTTTTCTGTGTCAGAGGATCCATCAAAAAAGGAACTCCTATTATCTTCATAGTTAATGTGGGGCAGGTTTATGTATGTTAAATCAGCTTCCACCTGCCATCTGTCTTCTGCCCAGCTCATGTTTGCCGGGTTGAAATAGCTTGCGTCCGCTCCATTGGCATTGGCAATGTATGCTCCGGCCAGGGCCGTAGAGTTTATGGATTGCTCTGGAACACGAAATGCAGATCCGTAGGCGATACCGGCAGCGAATACTCCGGCAAGTGCAAGTAATGCAATTTTTTTCTTCATTTATATTCTCCTTGTTCTCCTGATTTATCTTGATACTGCTAAGATAGTTTCCCCTTAAATTTTCACACCCTACACCCTATACCCCACACCCTTAACTCGTATACAAATACCGTTTTATCTTATGGGTTGCGGTCTTGATAAATGGCTCCTGGCGTTCAATGAACCTATTGACCTTGGAATATCTAGGAAGCTGGCTGTTAACGTCCTGCTGTAATTTCTGAAGAATCTTATTGATGAATTCTTTTTGTTTTGTGTTGGGTTTGCCCTTTGTTTCCTGATCAATGAGATCATAATTAAGATAGACCCGTGCCTCGAGTTGTCCGTTGTTTTCCACAACCAGAGATTCCATGACATACAGGTTAGAATTGATTTTCTCTTCGATGGCCTCCGGGTAGATGTTTTCGCCATGGGCCAGAACAATAACCGACTTTGAACGTCCTTTAATATGGAGGTTGCCTTGTTCATCAAAATTTCCCAGGTCACCAGTGGCCAGCCAGCCGTCCTTGTCAATAGTCTCTGCTGTGACCTCCGGCATATTATAATAGCCTTGCATGATATTTGGCCCGCGGGCCATGATTGCTCCGATGCCGGTTTCAGGATCAGGATTCGTTATACGAATTTCAACGCCTGGTACCGGCTTACCAGTCGATCCAAGCGTAATAGTCGGATCATGCAATGGACCACCGGCAAGCAAAGGAGAGGTTTCTGTCAGGCCATAACCAATAAGGTAGGGAAACTGAGCTTCCTTAAGAAATTTTTCGGTGTCCAAATTTATGGCAGCACCACCGATTGCCATTAACTTCAGGTTCCCTCCAAAAAAATCAAGAAGCTTTTTGCCGATTTTTTTAAACAGGGCCCGGCGGAGGAAATTTACTTTTACCGCCATTGTTAAGAGACTACTGTGATCAATGGCGGTCATTACCCTTTTTTTATAAATTTTTTCCATGACCATGGGCACAATGCATAGAGCTGTTGGTTTTTCATGTTTGCATATTTGTTCAAGAATTCGTGGTGTGGGTGATTTTCCTGCATAGGCAATGCGACATCCTTTATAGAGTGGAAGCAGGAAGCCTATAGTGAATTCATAGGTGTGTGACATGGGCAGTATGGAGAGAAAAGTCCAGTCCGGAGTAATTGTAATAAGGTGATCGGTAGAGCGAACATTTGACAACAGGTTACGGTGGCTGAGCATCACTGCTTTAGAATGGCCGGAGGTGCCTGATGTGTAAATTATCGATGCCAGATCGTTTTCATCAATTTCGGCAGCCATATTGTTGAGTTTTGCACGTTTCTTTTCAGAAAGCTGTTCGACATTGGAAAGAAAATCGGTAAACGTTGTGAGGTTGTCAAGCTCTGTATCTATCGTACTGTTATCAAGGGTAATGATTTGTTTGATTTTATGATTTTGCAGCTCAAGGATTTTTTCAATCTGGCGTTTCGTGGTGAAAACAATTTTGACCTGGGAGTTTGTGAGGATATGGCGAACATCAGTCCCTGGGAAATCTGGTAAAATTGGGACCACAATGGCACCAAGGCGGATAAGGGCAAGATACGCGATACCCCAGTTGGGAGAATTTTCAGCCAGAATGGCAACCTTGTCTTTCTTTTTGACACCAGAGGCATAAAGGGCTGAGGCCATGGTAGCAACTTTTTCACCAATATCGGCATAGGTCAAGGGCTCCTCCATGGCCATACTGAGGCATGGACGAGCAGCATATTTTTGACAGCTTGCATCAAAAAGATCGTTTAACGTCTGTTTTTTCTCATTTTTAGAATTCATGCGCTTATTTACCTGTAGCTGATCACAGGATATGTAACTCTGTGTTATGATTGACTCCAGACTCGTAAGGGGTTGCAGGGTGGTTCAGATGCGTGTGATCGTACCCTGCGATAATACTCCCTGTATATGGCGGGGTGCGAGTGCGTGCAGCTGGGCCGCCCTGTGATCGCTTACGTTTACCTGGCAAAAAGAATAATTGGGACACTAGGTTGTATTTATTGTGAACTTTTCTGGAAGTCAAGCTGTCAAATAAAAAAGCCCTGGCTTCTATACCACATAGTGGTTATAATATTTTT
>WTAT01000548.1 GCA_013139415.1 Desulforhopalus sp. | reverse complement strand
CTTGAAAATAACAAAAACCCCGGCAGAGAAGATATCAAAAAAGCGCTGGGTGCCAATCTCTGTCGCTGTACCGGATATGCCAAAATCATTGATGCGGTCATCCTGGCGGCAGAAGCCCTGAGAGAAGGGAATACAAAAAATCTCTCCGACAGGCTTGCAGATGGCGGGGTGGGGGAGAATCGCCCCAAATACAATGCCTATGAGACGGCTCTTGGCAAACGACCCTTTATTGACGATATGCGCTTTGATGGGATGCTGTACGGAGCGCTTAAATTCAGCGATCATCCCAGGGCCAGGGTTCTTGCTATAAACAGCGAAAAAGCTAAAAACTTTCCGGGTGTCAGCCGGGTTTTTACAGCAGAAGATATTCCTGGTGATCGCATGACCGGCATCATTTACCAGGACTGGCCGCTGATGATCGCTTCAGGTGAAACCACCCGCTATATCGGTGATGTGCTGGCCGGAGTTGTTGCAAAAGATCAGCAGACAGCCAGGAAGGCATGTGAGCTGATCCAGATAGAGTATGAGGTGCTGGAGCCGGTCACCTGTCCTGAAGAGGCTTTAAAGGATGGGATCAAGGTTCATGAACAGGGCAATCTGCTGGCAACAACCGAGTTCATCAGAGGCGGTGATATTGAGGAAGCCTTTGGTGCATCGGCCCATGTGGTCAGCGGCAGGTATAAGACCCAACTGACGGAACATGCTTTTTTAGAGCCGGAAACATCAATTGCCAGACCTCTTGCCGGTGGCTCTATACAGATCTATACCCAGAGCCAGGGCATCTATGAAGACCGGCACACCATTGCCAGCGTTCTTGGACTTGCCAGGGAGAAGGTCATTGCCACCCTTGTCCCATGTGGCGGTGCCTTTGGCGGCAAGGAGGATCTGACGGTCCAGGGCCATGCGGCGCTTTTTTGCTATCATCTTGGGAAAATTATCAAGGTGAGTCTTTCAAGAGATGAGTCGATTCGGATGCATGTCAAACGTCATCCCTTTGTTATGGACTACAGGCTTGGTTGCGACGAAAAGGGAAAGCTGACCGGGCTCATGGCACACATCGTTGGTGATACAGGTGCCTATGCCTCTCTTGGCGGCGAGGTCTTGAACCGCGCGGCGGGTCATGCCTCCGGTGGCTACCATGTTCCGGTGGTTGCGGTAGTCTCCAAAGCGGTCTACACCAACAATCTACCGGCAGGTGCCATGCGGGGATTCGGGGTCAATCAGGTTACCTTTGCCATGGAATGTATGATCGATGAGCTGTGTGAAAAAGCGGGGTGCGATCCCTGGCAATTCCGCTTCGATAACGCTCTGAGAAAAGGTTCCATGACCGCTACAGGCCAGGTTCTAGGCGATGGGGTTGGCTTGCAGGAAACGCTTCTGGCGCTAAAAGACGAGTATAAAAACGCAAAATACGCTGGTCTGGCCCTGGGCATTAAGAATATTGGCTTTGGTAACGGATTAATTGATGAGAGTGAGGCGCTGCTTGAGGTTGTTTCAGAAGACAAAATCCTCCTGCATCATGGCTGGACGGAGATGGGCCAGGGCGTGGATACCATCGGTCAGCAGATTGTCTCCGATGTAACTGGTCTCACAGACATCAAAATCGACGTTATCTCCAGTACGGACTCGGAAATCATAGGCGGAACCACCACGGCCAGTCGGGGAACTTTCCTGCTGGGTAATGCCCTTATCATAGCGGCTGAAAAGCTGAAACAGGATCTGGAGAACAAAAAACTCTCTGGGCTTGTCGGCAGAAAATATAAAGGCAAATGGCTGTGTGACTGGACGACAAGGCCCGGAAAAGATGTGGACAATCCCCAGACACACTTTGCCTACGGTTATGCCGCCCAACTGGTCGTACTTGATGATCAGGGCAATGTGGCGAAAGTCGTTGCTGCCCATGACGCTGGCCGGGTGATGAACCCCACGATGTTTGAAGGCCAGATTGAAGGGGCGGTGGTCATGGGGCTTGGCTATGCTTTTACCGAAAGGCTGGAGCTCTCGGGCGGGTATCTCAAGTCATCGAAAATGGCCAGACTTGGGCTTCCCAAAATCTCAGCAATGCCGGAAATCGTGGTTAAGGCCATCGAGGTTAAGGATCCACAGGGTCCATTTGGCGCTAAAGGCGTAGGGGAAATAGGTCTGGTACCCACAGCCCCGGCAGCCATCAATGCCCTGTATCAATTTGACGGGATAAGGCGATATAAACTCCCTATTGGCAGGAGTGTTCGAAGGAGGATTCGAAAGTGAGTATATACATAAAGAATGCAACGTATATTGACTGGCAGAGCCTTGATTTTACCACTACCGATATTTTGGTGGAAGAAGGCAGGACGGGTGGGATAAGCCTTGTAAAAGGACTTTCTGCGGATGATCCCAATCCATCTCAACCGATTAAACCCATTAAAACCATTGATGCCAAGGGTAAATTTGTTACTAAATCATTTGGCTGTGGCCATCACCATATCTACTCAACCCTTGCTCGCGGAATGCCAGCTCCTGCTGCGACCCCGCAGAACTTTGTCGATATCTTAAAGCTGGTATGGTGGCATGTGGATAAAAACCTTGATCTGGAAATGATCAGGGCGAGTGCCCTTGCAGCAGGGCTCTACTGTGC
>WTAT01000564.1 GCA_013139415.1 Desulforhopalus sp. | reverse complement strand
CCTCTTCTAAGCTTCTAAATCCGTCTCCCTGAATAGCACTGTAGTGAACAAACACATCCGACTCACCATCCGGCCTTTCGAGAAACCCATATCCTTTACTTGCATTAAACCATTTCACCTTACCTTGAACACGTTCAGACATACTACACCCTCCCCAGGAAATATCGGACAGTACCATAAAATGTCTATGAAAATACGGCTCTATCCTTGTTAACAATTATGTTCCTAACGATTAGGGAACATAATGGTATGTTATCAAAAAAAAAAACCAAAAGTCAAGTTGTGACGACACAATTCCACAAATCCGGTGAGTTAATCTTTTTTTATTTAGTGCCTTACTCCAGATTTTCTGTCATTCAGTTCAATACCCCCTTGAGGGGTGTGAAAAACAAGAAATTCGGAGAGTGCATTGAAATTAGGAACTTAAAGTGACCACCAAGGCACTTATCCCCCTCTAGGGAGGACTGAAAGGGAGTACCCCTTAAGGGGGTACTGAAAAGAGTCCTGGCTTGTTTCCCTTTTACCGGGGTTAGTTATTCTTTTCGTCACTATTTTCCCACCATGTCATAAGTAACTGAAATGGATTGTAATAGAGCGGCAGTGTTTCCGGAGAAACAAACTTATTTTGATAACTCAATCGATGAACAGGTAGATACCAGTTTGGAATCAGGTAATATCCATACCAGAGTACACGATCCAGTGCCCTGCAACCGGCAATCAACTCTTCTTTTGTTTGAGCATAAATAATTCGATCCACAAGACCGTCGACAGCTGAAGACTGGATTCCCGCATAATTGTGAGATCCTACTCTGTCCGCAGACGACGACTGCCAATAATTGCGTTGTTCGTTTCCAGGTGACTGAGACTGCCCATAGGATGACACGATCATGTCAAAATCAAAGGTTTTCAGACGTTCAACGTAGAGGGTTGGATCAATTGTCCTGTATTTTGCCTGAATGCCGAGTTTTCTTAGGTTCTTGACATACCCTGCCATTACTCGTTCAAAAGCTGGCACAACGAGAAGTATATTAAAGACAAATGGTTTACCCTCTTGATTTGTGAGAATCCCTTCTTTGATTCGCCAGCCTGCTTCTTCCAGCAGTTCTTTGGCTTCCAGTAGATTTTTTCTCACATCCTGTTGTCCGCTAGTGACGGGGGGCGAAAGTGGTGTGGTATACACTTCTCCCGGCAGGATTTGACGGTACGGTTCCAGATATTCGAGCTCCAAGCCCTTCGGGACACCTTCTGCAGCTAAATAGGAGTTACTGAAAAATGAATTATTTCTGGTATATTGACTATGAAAAAGATATTTATTTATCCATTCAAAATCAAGAGCAAGTCCCATAGCGCGCCTTACCTTTCGGTCCTGAAAGAGCTCACGTCTGGTATTCATCAAAAAACCCTGCATACCGGCATTGTTTAAATGGGGAAATGTTTTTTTGATAAGCGTCCCATCGGAAAACTTTTTACCGTCCATATCCCGGGCCCACTGTTTGGCAATATTTATTGATATAAAATCGAACTCACCGGCTTTAAAAGCCTCAAGTGCCACGACCTGATCCTTATAGTATTTGACAACAATTTCGTCAAAATTGAACATCCCCTTCCTCACCGAATGTTTTTCAGCCCAATAGTTTGGATTTCGCTTGTATGTAATAGATTTTCCAATATTTATATCGGAAACGACATAGGGACCAGATCCAATAGGGAGAACCAGTTTGTGTTGATCGTTTCCACCCTCAAAGCCGTTTTGTGCGTGATATTTTTTTGGTAATATATTTAACTGTGAGGCAATCATGTGCAGTTCTCGATTTGGTTGCTTGAAATTAAAGCGTATTTTGCGCTCCCCTAGAAGTTCGACCCCTTCTATGTCATCATAATAGTAGTTGAACTGGGGGTGGACCTGATTGCTTTTCATGACATTGAGGGAATATGCGACATCCTCTACTGTTACAGGGGTTCCGTCAGAAAATTTCGCCAGTCCATTAAGTGTAAAGGTGACAGATTTCTTATCTGCGGCGACCTCAATGTCTTCAGCTAAAAGACCATACTGTGAAAAGGGTTCATCGAAGCTGGCAACAGCCAGTGGTTCAAAAACCAAAGCATCCAGGCCATACGGTGCTGAACCTTTCAAGGTGAACGGATTCATTTTGTCAAAGCTGCCTATGTTATGCAAAACCAACCTCCCCCCTTGGACTGCGTTGGGAGAGGTATAATCAAATTGAGCAAATCCTTCCTCGTATTTCAGAGTACCGTCTAGAGACACCCCATGGGCACCGAAGGCCTCGGAACTAAAAAAAAGTGTGATGAAAAAAATATATAAATATGCCTTGTTAAAAACCATTGATTGTCGAACTCCTTTATGCGTATGCCACAAGATTATTCCTGTGAAGTTAACGTAGTAACTGTGTTTATTATAATCTGGCAATATTAACATTATTTGTGTAGTGTGTCTAACCTTGCTGCTTGCAGCTATACACTTGTGTTACCCCGCAGATGCTAAGACTCAGATGCCAAGACTGCTGCGGATCTAAAATGAATCATCTTCCCTTATCTTCTCCGGAGCGAAACAATGGGACAAACCATAGCCGAAAAAATATTTACTACACATCTACGTGATAAACCTTCCCCGGAAAATATGGTTCTTGACCTTGATGTTGTGATGTGCCATGAAATCACTACCCCCATCGCCATCATGGATCTTGTCGAGAAAGGGATGGACAAGGTTTTTGACAGCAACAAAATTAAGGCTGTTATCGACCACGTGACTCCTGCCAAAGACTCTAAAACAGCCATGCAGGGGAAAATTATGCGTGACTGGGCAAAACGTCATCAAATCAAAGATTTTTTTGATGTCGGTGCCAATGGTGTCTGCCATGCTCTCTTCCCCGAAAAAGGTTTTGTCCGGCCTGGCTATACGGTTATAATGGGCGATTCGCACACCTGCACACACGGCGCTTTCGGTGCCTTTGCCGCAGGTGTAGGAACCACCGACCTTGAAGTGGGAATCTATAAAGGAGTTTGTTCGTTCCGGGCCCCTAAAAGCATGAAGATCAACGTCACCGGCACCCTGCAATCGCGAGTGACAGCTAAAGATGTCATTCTTTCGATCATCAAGAAGATCACAGTGAACGGCGCTACAGACAGGGTGATTGAATTTACCGGGCCGGTGGTTGACTCTTTTTCCATGTCGGCAAGAATGACCTTGTGCAATATGGCTGTTGAGGCAGGCGCAACCTGCGGCATATGTATGCCGGATAGGGTTACCGCAGAATACCTCTGGCCATTTATCCAAAGTGATTATCCGACCATTGATGCTGCGGTGGCAGATTATCGAAAATGGCATTCAGATGATGACGCGGTTTATACTGAAATAATTGAACTCGACGTCACCTCTCTTGTTCCTCAGGTCACTTTCAACTACAAACCTGACCAGGTCAAAGATGTCTCAGAAATGTCTGGAACACCGGTCGACCAGATCTATATCGGGTCGTGTACAAACGGCAGGATAGAAGATCTTCGCGATGCTGCCGAAATTTTAAAAGGAAGAAAATTGGCAACCGGAGTCAGGGGCATAGTGACCCCAGCTACCCCCCATATTTATAATATGGCTCTTGAGGAAGGTATCATCAAAATTTTTATGGATGCCGGATTCTGCGTACTCAACCCGACATGCGGTGCCTGCCTTGGCATGAGTTCCGGCGTTCTCGCCGAAGGAGATGTCTGCGCATCTACCACCAACCGTAATTTTAACGGACGTATGGGAAAAGGCGGCATGGTTCACCTGATGAGTCCGTTTTCAGCAGCAGCAGCGGCAGTAACAGGAGTACTTACCGATCCAAGACAGATCCAGGAAATATAAGTAGAGGTGGTAAAATGAAAGCATTTGGCGGCCCAGTAATTTATCTGGACAGAAATGATATCAATACAGACGAGATTATCCCGGCAAAATATCTGACGGAAATTTCCAAAACGGCGTTAAAGCCACATCTTCTTGAAGATCTGCTCCTCAATGGCATACCATTTAACCATCAGGCCGATGAGATGAAAAAAGCCAAGGTGGTGGTTACCAGGGCCAATTTCGGTTGCGGGTCCTCAAGGGAACATGCCGTTTGGGCATTTGAGGTAAATGATATAAATGTTGTCGTTGCAGAGAGCTTTGCCAGAATTTTCCGACAGAATATGTTTAACTGCGGCATCCTTGCCTTAGAACTTGATACTGTACAGCTTGACACCCTTTTTGAGATGCAGGGAAATATTACAATTGGTGTAGACCTCGAAAAAGGACAATTGACGGCATCTTCCGACGTTCCTGAGCAAAAGGAGGTGATCTGTTCTTTTGTTCTTAATTCCTTTGATAAGGAACTGGTTGGTGCTGGTGGCTGGCTTACCTACGCAGACCAGAATTTTTAAAAACTGAACAAGAAACCCCGCATTGCTGCAAACCGGCAATGCGGGGTTTTTCATTTCACCTGCAGTGACAGATAATTACAGCCCTGACGCTTGTAATTGCTCAACAACAATTTTCTGATCGTCGGTAAGTTCTTTTGGAACCTTCACACCTATTTTCACATAAAGATCTCCACGTTCTCCTAAGGGACCAACGGGTAGCCCATACCCTCTTATCCTCAACCGGGAATCATGCACAGTTCCAGGGGCGACCTTTATCATGAATTTTTTACCTTCCAAAGTCTCAACTTCCATCTTAGTACCAAAACAGGCTTCGCTAAAAGAGATCAACTTTTGTACGACAAGGTCGTCCCCTTTTCTGGAAAAAGCATCGTTTGTAGCGATCTCAACCTTAAGATAGAGATCCCCAGGAGGTCCGCCGTTTTTTGAGCCACCACCTTTGCCCTGCAGCCTTAATTTTTTACCTTCTTCTATCCCTTTGGGAATTTTTACTGATACATTGTGGGAATTGCCGTTTTTTCGCAAGGTGATTGTTCTTTCAGCACCATTCAACACTTCGTCTAGGCCCACAGTGATCTGGTAGGTCATGTCCTGGCCTTTCTCCGGGGCCGTACGACATCCCCCTCCTCCACATCCACCACCATTTCCCTGACTGAAAAATGAATTAAAGCGACCGTTTCCTCCCATATTGGATCTGAAATTTGCTGAAGATCCTGCTCCTCCAACGCCAAATTGCCGTAAAATATCGTTCAGATCAAAGCCTCTAAAAATATCTTCCTGGGAATAACGCTGATGAAAATCAGTAGAACCATAGCGATCGTACTGCTTTTTTTTCTCAGGATCTGACAGCACAGCGTAAGCCTGGCTGATTTCCTTGAACTTAGCTTCAGCTTCCTTATCGTCCTTGTTTTTATCCGGATGATATTTTAGCGCTAGTTTTCGGTAGGTTTTTTTAATTTGAGCGGGGGTGAAATCTTTTTTTGCCCCGAGAGTCTTGTAGTAATCCATGGCAACAATCTAATCTAAATGAATATAAACAAAGGAAAACAACTTCAATTTTATGTCTCAACAATAGGAATTATTATGTGTACAGTCAACCAACTATTCTGTGTTTAATGAGGTTCACTAGACATAAAAAAGGAGCAAGTTCCCCAATAAAAATGAAACATTACTCCTTTTCTCGATTTCCTGGAGAGATAGAGAAATACCAGGCTTAATTACTCAGAACGGCACTTCATCACCCGTTCCGCTTCCTTCAGCCCCACCAAAAGGTTCCGGCGGCAATGGGGGTTCCTGAAAACCTCCACCGCCACTGCTTTCACTGCCTCGAGGAGTGAGATTCTGTACAGTATTTGCTATGATTTCAGTGGTATATTTATCATTTCCATTCTGGTCTTGCCATTTCCTGGTCTGTAATCGACCTTCAACATAAACTTTTGAACCTTTTGACAGATAGTTTCCACAAAATTCGGCACTTTGAGCCCAGACAATAACACGGTGCCATTCAGTTTCGTCCTGCTGGTTGCCGTCCCGGTCTTTCCATCTTCTGCTCGTAGCTAAGCTAAGAGTAGCAACAGCAGTTCCGCTCGTAGTGTAACGTAATTCAGGGTCTGCGCCTAAATTTCCAATAAGTATTACCTTGTTTATCATGATACTATCCTCTGAGTTTAAGAGAGTTACAGCAAACATACACTGTATTAAAATATGACCAATATACGGCAGAATAAAGAAAGAACAAGATCAAATTTACATAATATCAGGGACGATCAGTTGTGTCAAAAAGATCAGCGGCTACGCACTGCCTGGTCCAGCATCCTCGGCAACCCACCTTTATCTTCGGGAGTAAACCCCATCACCTCCTGCCAGATCTCATCACTTTCCATACAAAAATAGATACAGGTAGTTGAGGCAGATCTTTCTTTTAAGCGCTCATAGATCACCTGGTAAAGTTCAACTCTATTCGGGCGAAAGTATCGGGCTTTTCCATCCAGTCCCCGGATAAATTCATTATAATAGATCCTGGACGAAGGAAAACGTTTGATACCTATCTCTTTAAGACTCGGAAGAAAGCGTAATGCACCGAGTGAAATCCAGGCTATCGCCTCCGCTGGAACAGCCTCAAAAAGCTTATCTATAGTTGATGCATA
>WTAT01000503.1 GCA_013139415.1 Desulforhopalus sp. | reverse complement strand
AGAGGAGATTTCCGTCCAGCACTTTCCGACATTGAGGCCGGGGAATGTTGTTGTTCCGTTTAATATCGATGTCGCCTCATGAAGCTCTTCTTCCTGGTAAAAAAGGTGTAAACTCTCACTAAAGTTGTTTTCGTCATCCCCTGCTATATGAAAATTGAGAAGCGATTGCAGCAGCCGGTAGAGGCGCTTTCGTTTTTTCGGAAGCTCGCCATGATCCAGGCACCAGCTGCACCAGTCCAGGGCGTCCTCTCTTTTTTTCAAGGCAAGGAGTATCAATGCTTTTAGTTCGCCGATACGTAGCGTGGCCCAGTTGGAATGCGCATCAAAGAGAACACCTATAGTTTGGGATACCAATTGTTGCTCGTTTAGACCCAGGGATTCAAGGAGATCAAATACCTGGTTAAGTTCATTTGGATTCATGTCAGGCAAACGTAGCAGATAGGGGCGAAGTTGGGTACCAGTCCCTTTATTGTTCCAGATGAGATCATCTATGGGGTAAATCTCCGACATGCCTGGGACAAGTATACGACAGCTATACATTCCGCAATGCAGGTATTCTGCCCGATATATCTGGAAACCATTGGCGGAAATAAGGCGCTGAAGCTGGTCAAATTCCTGTTCTGTGGAGCCGTTGAAGTCCCAGGGTGAAAATTTAAAGTCCGCAGTATCTTTAAACATATCCCAGGAGAGCAGGCCGTCGGAGTTGATAAAATGGCTTTCGAGATTGAAGGGATCTGCAACCTGGTTAATGTCGTGACACGGTGGTTGGAACTCTTTGAATTCGTCAAGATTCCGCCCCTGTAGAAGCTCGGTTAGCGTCCGCTCAACGGCAATCTCAAAGCGACAATTTGCACCAAAAGCGGCAAAGACACCACCACTGTCGGGATCTGCGACGAGTACACAGATAACCGGGAATTTTCCTCCCAATGAACCATCTTTAACCCTAACTGATAATCCCTGTTTGGCGAGAGTGTCGAGGATGGTACAGAGTTTGGGGTATTTCTTCAGGTGAGCCGGAGGCACATCGGGAAGACTGATACCTTCTGCGATAATGATATTCTTGACATATCTCTCGATAATTTCAGAAAGTGCCTGGGAACAACATTCAGCAGGGGAGTTGCCGGCTGCCATTCCGTTACTGACATACAAATTATTAAGAAGGCTAACCGGGAAATAGGTTGTCTGATTGTCTGTAAGGGAGTGAAAGGGCAGTGCGCTGATACCTTTTTTTCCTGAATCAGTATTGTTGTCACACAGGTGTGCAAAGGTCAGTTCACCATCCGGATTGTAAAAAGACCGTAAGTCTTCAGACAACAGCTCAGTTCCATCCTGATTGCAGGTCGGAATTGATTCGTCATGGCCGGGAGGGAACCACCTTTCATTTGGGTAAAAGTGAAATGGTCTCTCCTGGTTGTCATTGCCGATGAAATAGTCGGCAAAGAATAAATTGGTTGATAATCGTTCAAGGAATTCACCAATTCCACTGGCCAGACTGGCAAGGCGGGAGGTTCCTTTCCCGTTAGTATAGAGATGCGGGCAAACAGGAGACTGGATATGGACAGACCAGCAGTTCGGTGTCGGGTTGAGCCAGCTTACTGCTTCTATAGCCAGATCCATGGCTGTGAGTAAGGCTGTGGCTTTTTGGATGGTATCTTCCAGGCAGAGGTCTTTGCCGGGGAGTTGGGTTTTGTTTTCCATAGCTGCAATCGCTTGGGGTCTTCTCTGGGTAATATGTGAGTAGTTTTGAGCTTATGGGCGAGGATATCACTTGAAATGACTCAGGAGAGATCTACTTTCAATCGTAGATATACAATAAAGATACAAAGCAGGAAAGAAAAGAAAGAAGAGCGGCTTGCAGGCTGTGCTCCTGCTGAACGGCCATCAGATGGAAGTGACCGCGAGGCAGGAGCAGGACAGGAGGGGCGAGTAAGGCCCTAAATGGTTTTAGCGGCACGTAGTGAGTCAGCCAGCATTTCGACCACAAATCGCATCTTTTCATTTGATTCATGCTGGAGCAGGTTATCCTGGATATGCATGACACATGTCGGGCAGCCGGTTGCTACATATTCAACTTCTGCAGCCTGAATATTCTCAACTTTATGATTATTGATCTTAATCGCGGTGTCGTAGTGGGTTATACAGTAGCTTCCGGCACTTCCGCAACAGACTGCAGCATCTTTCATCTCTTTAAATTCCACGCCGGGTATCATCTTTAACAGCTTTCTTGGTTGTTCGCTGATACCCTGACCGCGAACCATATGACAGGGATCGTGGTAAGATACCTTGTAGGGGAGGCTGCCCAGTTCTTCCTTTTTAATGTCGATATTTTTTTCGATAAACTCGTTTATGTCATAAACTTTTTCGGTGAATGCCTGGAGTTCACTGCTTTCTTCCATAAAAACCTTGATCTCTTTTTTCAAGGCCATGCCGCAGGAAGAACAGGCAACGACAATTGCATCAAGGTCGTGACGTTGGAACAAATCAAAATTATGTTCCATGAACATCCTGGCCCCATCGTAGTCACCATTGGCGAGTACAGGGGTGCCGTTGCACTTTTGTTTTTTGGGAATGACAACTTCATAACCGTAGCCAGTGAGGATATCGACCACCGATTTTACCACGTTGGTATAGATGAGATTGCCGGCACAACCTGTAAAATAACCGATGCGTCCTTTCGATGGACCTTTTTTGGGGGGAATCACCTCAGGATATTGACTCTGGGCGCTTCTAAGAGCCATTAGGGGGAAGAATCTCCGTTTTGAAAAACCAAAAAGCGGAAAGAGATATCGAACAGGATTTTTAGGGCCAATTCCAAACAGAGCCCGCTGAGCAAGACCAATAAACATAGCCCCTAAGGTGATCGGCCATTTGTGCCAGAGCAAATGTCTGAAAATGAGAGCCTTGAAAAAACCGAGCCCTTCCTGGGTTGTGATATACCAGCGGAGCCTCAGGACGACATGTTCCGGACTGACCCCTGCCGGGCAGTTGGCCGAACAGGTCTTGCAGTTGAGACATTCGTTGATTGCGTCTTTGACTCTTTTAGTGATCTGCAGGTCTCCGGATACCAGCTTTTCGGCAAGTTTATTTTTCCCACGGGCAACGTACAGTTCGTTACCCAGTTCTTTAAAAACCGGACAAACTGATCGGCACTTGCCGCACTGCATGCATTTTTGAAATTCTTTTGCGGCCTCCAGCAAATGTGTTTCGGCCTGTTGTTTTATGGCGGCTTGAGTATTCATATATCGTCCACCTCGTTTAAGCTGACTGCTCGTCCGGCATATCGAACATCTTGCCTGGATTGAGCAGGTTGAGGGGATCAAAAGTTTTTTTGATATTCTGCAGGAGCCTGATACCTTCACCGCCTATCTGGTCTTTCAAGAACGGTTTCTTTTCAAGCCCGATTCCGTGCTCCCCAGAGATGGTTCCCTCAAGATCGATGGCTAGTTGGAAAAGTTCCGCAACGCCTTTCTCAGTACGGGCCATTTCGTCTTTATCCTGCATATCTATCAGAAAGGTCGGATGGAGATTACCATCACCGGCATGACCGAAAATACCAACCTGGAGTTGGTATTTGTCAGCGATATTTATGATACCTCGAATCATTTCTGGTAATTTGGAGCGCATAACCGTTGCATCCTCGAGGATGAGATTTGGTTTGACACTGGCCAGGGCATTCAAGGCGACACGACGTCCTTCAAAGAGTCGGTCTCGCTCCTCACTGCTTTTTGCTCTGGCAAATTCACGAATATCATTCTTTTTTACTTCCACTTCAACCGTGGCCATTTCTGTCATGGCCGAGTTCTTCTCTCCATCAGTTTCTATAAGTAGAACAGCAGCACCATCACGCGGTAGGCCGCAGTCTTTAAAGTTCTGAATGGCATTGATAGTTGCGTTATCCATAAACTCCATGGTGGAGGGGGTGACACCAGCAGCAATGATGTCGGATACTGCCTGGGCAGCACCCTCAAGACTGTTGAAAATCGCCAAGGCAGATTCACGGTGCTCAGGAATGGGCAGCAGGGCGAGGGTTACCTCGGTCATAATACCAAGCAGTCCTTCACTGCCAACGAAGATTCCTTCCATGTTGAAACCGGCCACGTGTTTAACACATTTATTACCCAAGGTGACAATGTCGCCCTGGGGCAAAACGACTTTCATCATTTTAACATAATCTTTGGTAACGCCATATTTCAAGCCACGCAAGCCACCTGCGTTTTCAGCAACATTACCACCAATGGTCGAAAAGCTTACACTGCCGGGATCAGGCGGATAGAAGAGATTGGATTTCACGGCAACCGGATCGATATCTGCGGTGGTCATGCCTGCTTCAACAGTGATGAGGCGGTTGGCCGGATCGAAATCGATTACCCTGTTCATTCTGTCCATACATAGGACAATCCCCTTTTTTAAGGGGACAGAACCTCCCGACAAACCACTTCCTTGACCGCGAGGAGTTACGGGGATTTTTTCACGGTAGGCGAGTTTCATGAGCTGGCTGACTTGCTCGGTAGAGGTTGCAAATACAACTGCTTCTGGTTGGACCTCTACGTGTGAGGCATCATAGCTGTAGGCTACCATATCTTCAATTTCAGTGAGGACGTTCTTTTCGCTGAAGATAGTTTGTAATTCCTCAATTTGGTTTTTCGTCATGATATACTCCGTTGACTGAGAAACAATGTAGCGACTGGGCTACGATGTTAGTTATTCCTGACCCGGGGCGATATTGTGATGATATATCCATGAAAACACCCTGCCAAAAATACTTTTTAACTTGCTTGAAAAGAAAATAAATAACCATTTGTAATGGTAGTACCAATATTAGGAGATACCAATGTCCTTGTCAAGCATAAAGCACAATGTTGATTAAAGTGTGAAGATACTGGTAACAAGGTCGTATGGAAGGATGGGTTTCGGCTAGTTTGGGGGCAGGAATGGATTGGTAGTACCAATGCTTCTGTGTGAGACAGTTAATTCACGACGCTTCAGCAGTCAATTAAACAGGAGGTTATCCTTCCCAAAAATTAATCCGTGGCAAATATGATTTTTCAGGAAAGTCCGCCAAGTCTGAGACGGCTTTGAATTCGGCGGACGCCGGGGCATCAGGTTCGATACGGTTCGTTCGGAAACCTGGAAACCCAGCCTGAGCAATTCCCCATGAATCCCGGGCGCACCCCAGCTTGGATTGGCTGCAGCCATCCTCCAGACAAGATAACGGATTTCACGACCGACTTGAGGCCTTCCCGGACTTTTGGATTTAAATTTCCAGAAAAGTTTGAAACCCTTGCGATGCCAGTGGACAACAGTATCCGGCTTTACAATAACGAGAGTTTTGCGCCAGGGACTCCAGATTCGGGAAAGCAAAACCCAGAAGAGCCGATCGGCATTCGAATCTTCGGCTGCTTGTTCACCCGTTTCATTACGACCAATTGTTGGCGAAGCGCAAGGTTCTTTGCAGCGAGATTCGAGGTGATTTTGAACTTCGACCAAATGAACAAAACAAAATTTCCAAGCGTTTTTATCATGATTCCAGCTTGGCAGGAGCATGCAAATTTGTAAATAATTTCCGAAAGTACGAATAATTGCGAAAGACAATCATAGTTGCTGTATTAGGTTCCGTACATCGGAAAGGGCGTAATTATTGCATCATCAAATTCCTGTAATTTCAAATATTTATCCAAATTTGGCCAAAAAGTATACAAAAATCTCCTGTTTCAAACATGAGTTTGAATAAATGGCTTGGAATATTCTGTAAATGACATGTATACAGCTTTTTGATTAAAATCAGTTTAGGGCAACTTCAAAATAATATGATAATATATCTTGATATATCCTTTCGCCTGTAATATATTTTGATATATGACCGCTTGGGGGACATGAAACTCACAGTGGAAGTTCAAATTCAAACATAATATTGCAAGGGAAATTACAATGCGACACACAGCAAAATTATTTATGAATGGTCGCAGTCAGGCAGTAAGACTTCCTGTTAATTATCGCTTTGACTGTAAAGAAGTTTATATTCGCAAAGACCCTGAAACAGGCGACGTAATTATCTCTAAAAAACCGGGATCTTGGGATGATTATTTTAAATTGATGGATACCATAGATGTGCCAAATGATTTCATGGCTGAGCGAGATAACGAGATCTCACCAGAGCGGGAGTTGTTTTAGTGGAAAGCCAACGTTATATACTTGATACAAATACAGCCAGTTACATCATCAAGGGTGATCCTGCTGCTGTCAGAAAGCATTTGCGCAATGTACCCATGGCAACTGTATGTATCTCAGCAATTACGGAAGCGGAACTTCTTCGCGGTGTGGCCAAGAAGCCAGAGGCTAAGCGTCTTCCGATAGCAGTCAAAGAATTCTTACTTCGAGTAGAAATCTTACCCTGGGATTCAGATGCTGCAGATGCCTATGCTAAATTGCGAACAGCTTGCGAAAAGGAAGGCAAGCCATTGGGCACAATGGATATGCTAATAGCAGCTCACTCTGTTGCTGTGGGCGCTGTACTCATAACTAACGATAAAGCTTTCTATAACGTTGGACATCATTTAACGTTGCAAGATTGGACAAAACCGGTTCTTCCGGATTAAGCGTACTTTTCGCGGTAGCCCATATATAACGGCTTAAAGGCGAATCAGAGAAGTAAAACATGGCGCATGGCTGATTTCATCGTTACTAATATATGCTACCTGCTCCCTTCCCTCCCTTTTTTGAAAAAGGGAAGGGAGAAGAGAACGCAGCGGAAAGTTTCTCAGTCTCAAAAAATTTAGACAGGTTGGAGAAAATTCTCTCTGTAGAACCTCAACAAATTGGGGCCTCAAAGCAAAAAGTACGCTTGAGTCGGAAGAACCGAATTTCTTTTACCGACGAGGACCTCGCGCATGTGCTGCCGACACTCCTGGAGCACATCAATTTTGTGGGCAAATTCGACCTTGATATGGACTGAAAATTGCCATTTTTGAAAACCGCTTTTGGATAGGCTGCATGGCGTTCTAGGAGCATTCTCCGGCAGTTATTCAAATCCGTACTTTAAATTTGAATAACTGTTTGAAATTATAGAACTTGATACTTACATCAATTAACTCCTCCCAGCTGTATGGATCCATGCTGGAGAGTGAAAAAACTGTCCAGAGGACTTGCGATGAAAAAGAAAAAACAAAAAAATCCTAAGAGGATTTCTACTGCTGCCAGGATGAAAATGAAATTTCAAAAATTCAAGCAACAGAAGATCATTCAAATGTCAGAGTTGCTTGAAGGAAAGAGGTTATCTGAAAAAGCCGATGATTCAATTAAGACTTTTGAGGAGTTAATTTCTCAAGGATATGATCCTGTCCATGCAATATATGTAAACACACAAAATCTTCTTTCTTTTTTTGCAGAGCAGATTTCAACTCTCCCAGAGTTGAAAGCATATTACAAGCTCGCTGAAAAAGCTGAAGATGAATATATGCCGGGCTTTCCTCCCATGAGCCCTATAACATCATCGTTTTTCACACTGTGGGCTTTCAGTGATTTACGCTTTGGGAAAAGCAAAGAGACTATCACGGGGTGTTTTCTTGACCTTATTCCATCTATAGGTGTAGGTGAATTGCATCGGAAAACGGTTACTGAGATCAATAAATCCCGAATGGGGATATACAAGCATCAAGGAATCAAGAACAAAAAAATAATTTTAAAGGAATTACTGACACAACAGGAATACCAGTGTATTTGCCCAGCAGGATATTCTGGCCAAAAAGGTGAGTTATGGTTTGTCAGGTTATTGCCTGACCCCATGAATGTTACCGATTATCATATTGTTATGACAACTCCATATCTATTAAAGGGTCAGTTAGAAAATGACTGGGAGGCTTTCTTTAAAAGAAGCTCTATCAGCCCAACGAACGTGGGATATGAAGCTCGTCTTCACAAATTTATGAAGCACGGCCCATCCGCTTACTTCTGGCTGGAATTTATATTTCAGTCTTATGTGAACCACAGATCAGACGCTATATTCCTTACAGGAATACCTGATATTAAAACATCTCTGCCTCATGCACCTGAATCAGGAATACAAATGGGTATGCCAATGCATTTTTCCTCTTCAGAATAAAAAGAAGTTTCTTCAAGAAGTTTTTTCTAATGGAGGTAAACTCGCTGGATGATAACTATATTCTACGCCATATTGCTGGTATGGCAGAACATGCTCCACTTGTCGGTTTAAGAATATTCTTCGCCATTTATTCAAACTCATGTTTGAAACAGGGGCATTTTTGTATACTTTTTAGCCCAAATAGGATAAATCTTTGAAATTATGGGAATTGGTTGATGCAATAATTACCCCCTTTCCGATGTACGGAACCTATTACATGCATCGGCACAAACAACCGCATTGGATTATCCGAAAAAGCATGGAATGAGCCTGTTGATTTACGGGCTCATAGATAGAATCTCTATCTCGCATCAAATACTTTGGTGCCGTCTCCCAGGGGAATCAACGTATCCACTCTTGTGTCACGTTTTTGGAACAGTTGTGTCGCTATGCAAAATTGCAGTAATGATTCTGTACTGTGATTCTTCAATTCCTGACTCAAAAACATATTGTCAATTTAGAGCTGATTACCTGTCCAATATTTGAGGAAAAGAGCAAGAAAACAGAAAAAAGCCTGAGAGTGTTAGAATTTTTTTCGAGAATTATCCGAAGATTTTTATAAGAAAAAAAACATTAAAAGTTGATTTTGGCATATACCTCGGTGAGATATAACAAGAATGTGTTTCGGGGTTATGCTAATAATTTACCTAATATTAAGGGGATGGGTGGGGTGGTGTTTTGTATCAGAAACAGTGATGTGATACAACGGGAAAAAAGATGAATTGATCAGCCTTGTTGCAATGAAGTTCCAGAGGAAAAATTCCCAATTACAAGTTGTAAGTGTGAAAATATATGATATATTCGTGCGCGATATAAATGCGCGATATAAAAGCTGACTCGAGGGTAGTTTCGGAGTGTTTCTTTTTACACTGCTGTGTTGGAAAACTAGTAATACACGTTTTTTATGGCGCTAAATGCTGCCGTTGATGTGTAATGCTGTGCAGTCAATTAAAGAAGATAATTAAATCCATTTTGTTTCCCTGGCCGACAAGGTAACCCGTATGAGTGAATGCACCATCACATTTCTTCCCCATGAAAGAACCATAACGGTTTCTGAAGGGGAGAGTCTTATTCGGGCCGCTCTTCAGGCCGGCGTACATATTAATGCTTCCTGTGGAGGGGAGGGTGTTTGTGGGAAATGCCGTGTCCTTATCGAAAAAGGAAGTGTTTCTGAGGGGATATCCGAACGGCTAAGTAAAGAGGATGTCGATAAAGGGTATCGTTTGGCCTGTCTTGTAAAGGTCATTGAAGACGTCACCATTCGCATTCCTGTCGAATCCTCCATGGATAAGAGTGTGATGAACCTGCAGACGACTCCACGCAGGACTGCTTCCATTCAGCAAATGGATTTTGAGAGTCTGAAAGAAGAAGGACTCTTTATCCCTCCAGTAGAAAAAATATTTCTTACTCTTTCACCGCCCAATCCCCAGAATAATATGCCTGACGTCACCAGGCTTATCGAGTACCTCAAGCTTGAGGCAAACGAACATAAGTTGGAACTCACCTTACCGGTTATCCGAAAACTGCCTGGAACAATGCGGGAAAGTGATTTCCAGCTGACCGTAACTATGATTCGTCCTGTCCGAAGCGATGGGAAAAATCTAATCATCAATGTCCAGTCGGGTGACACAACCAAGGCGAATTATGCCGTGGCTATGGATATTGGTACTACCACTATCTACGGTCAACTTATTGATTTATCGACTGGTGAGTGCCTGGCGGAAGCTGGTGACTTTAATGGTCAGATAAGTTACGGAGAAGACGTAATTACCCGCATAATTTATGCGGAGAAACCAGGGGGGCTTGAAAAGCTTCAGGAAGTTGTGGTAGGTACAATCAACAGTGTACTTGAGAAAATTGTCCGCCAGTCGAAAGTTGACAGGGAGGATATCTCAACTATTACCTTCTCTGGCAACACCACCATGACCCAGCTGTTTCTCCAAATAGATCCCAGGAATATCCGCAGAGCTCCCTACGTACCGACCGCCACCCTTTATCCTCCATTTGCTGCTGCTACCGTTGGCGTTGATATTAATGAGCATGCTATTGCCCTTATCTATCCGCAGGTATCAAGTTTCGTCGGTGGCGACATCGTCGCTGGAGTTATGGGCTCAGGAATGTACCGCAAGGAAGAGTTGACACTTTTTCTCGATATTGGAACCAATGCCGAATTGGTGGTCGGCAATAAAGATTGGCTTGCCTGTACCGCTTGCTCTGCCGGCCCGGCCTTTGAAGGTGGCGGCATTGAGTTTGGCATGCGCGCTGCTAAAGGTGCCATTGAAGATTTTTCCCTTGATCCGGTTACCTTTGAGCCGATGATTTTCACCATCGGTGATGTAAGACCAAAAGGAATTTGTGGTTCCGGGCTTATTACCATGGCTGCGGTCATGTTTGAAATGGGTTTGATCAATAATCGGGGTAAATTCAATCGTGATTTAGGCACACCTCGCGTTAGAAAGTCTAATTATGTGTGGGAATATGTTATAGCCTGGAAGGACGAAACCCAATTTGATCGAGATATTGTCCTCACTGAACCAGATCTTGATAATCTTATCCGTGCTAAAGGTGCTATATACAGTGGTTGCATGACCTTACTCGAAGAAGTAGGATTGTCCCTGGATATGGTGGAACACATCATTCTGGCAGGTGGATTCGGCAGCTATATTGATTTGGAAAAGGCAATGGTTCTTGGACTGCTGCCTGAGGTTGATCCGGAACGTGTTACTTTTATCGGTAACGGGTCCCTTATGGGGGCTCGAATGAGCTCTCTTACTAACCGGATTCGTCAAGATGTTGTGTCAGTGACGCAGAGAATGACCAATTTTGAACTCTCTGAGACTCCATCTTATATGGATAATTATATTGCAGCGATGTTTCTGCCACATACGGAAATCGAAAAATTCCCTCGTTTACAGGCTCGAATGAAGGCAAGGGGGAAATAGTATTTTGATAACACAATCGTTATTATGATCAGGCTCAGGCGGGCTGATGCATTGCACAAAAAATAATAGTTTTAGTAATCATTTTGTATCTCTTGTTGTTTGGCTAGTGTTGAAAAGGGGAGGTTGCTGTAAGCTGTACAGAACCTTCAGGAGAAAAATTACTCACCAGTAAGGAGGCAAAAGTGGGATTTAAACTTAAGAAGGAATCCTATAGTGGCGGCATTAAAGCAATTTCCATAGGAAAAGGTGATGCAGCTATTACTGTGGGAGGTGAGACATGTTATCCTTTCTATACATTTGAAGGTGACATGCCGAACAAACCCATCATTGCAATGGAAATTTGGGATACGGAGCCGGAAGACTGGGCTGCGCCGGTTATGGAGCAGTTCAAAGATGTCATTTCCGACCCTGCTGCCTGGGCCAAAAAATGTGTCGATGAATTTAAGGCTGATGCTATCGTCATTCAGTTGAAAAGCATTGATCCCAATGATAAGGATGCCAGTCCTGAATCAGCAGCCGAGACGGTTAAAAAAGTTCAGGACGCAATTAACGTTCCCCTCATCGTCTGGGGATGTGCTAATCCAGAAAAAGATGAAGCTGTCCTGAAGGTAGTGGCCGAAAAGTGCGAGGGCGATAATCTGGTACTTGGCCCTGTTGAAGAAAAGAACTACAAGGGTATTGGTGCTGCGGCTATGGGCTATGGTCATGCAGTTATCTCTTCCTCCCCTATCGATGTTAACCTCGCTAAGCAGGTGAACATTCTCCTGGAAAATCTCGGCATGCCAATGGACAGAGTTTTGGTCGATCCAACCACCGGTGGCCTTGGTTACGGTTTGGAATACTCTTATTCGGTTATGGAGAGGTTGGCCATGGCTGCAATGGTTCAGGGCGATGAAAAACTCCAGTTCCCTATGATCAACAACTTGGGTAATGAGGTCTGGAAATGTAAAGAGGCCAAGCAGACTGTTGATGATGCACCTCTCTTAGGCGACCCTGAAAAACGCGGTGTCATGATGGAGGCCGTCGGTGCTGTTACTTATCTGCTCAGTGGCTCCAATATCCTCATTATGCGTCATCCTGAAGCAATCAGAATGGCCAAGGAATTTATTAATGCTATTGCTGATGGCGGTTCTTTGACTGAATCTACAGCCATTGCTAAGATTCTGGATGAGGCAAACATTGATTTCGCCGCCCTTGCCCCGGCAGCGGATCTGACTATTGCCGAAGAAGAAAAGAAAGCTGCTCCTGCCAAAAAAGCTGCTCCTGCCAAAAAAGCTGCCCCTGCCAAAAAAGCTGCCCCAGCTGCTAAAGCTGCCGCTCCTGCTAAAGAAGAGCCAAAAGCTAAAGCTGCTCCTGCAGTGGATCCTGAAGCTCAGGCTAAAGCCGACGCTGAAGCCAAAGCTCAAGCTGCAGCCAAGGCAGAAGCTGATGCCAAGGCCAAAGCTGATGCAGAAGCCAAAGCCAAAGTTGATGCTGAAGCCAAAGCCAAAGCTGATGCAGAAGCAAAAGAAAAGGCTGCAGCTGATGCCTTAAAGGCTGAAGCACAACAGCGGGAAGATGAAGAAAAAGCCTTGAAACGGCTCAGAGCCCAGGCCCGCGAGGCCGCTGAAGAAGCCGCTGACAGCCAGCCTGCGGCTGAAGTCTCAATGAGCGCAGCTGCAGAACAGAAAACAGCTCAGGATAAAATTCTCGAAATGCTGGATAGATTCCACAAGAGATAATAGGTTAGGCTATCAATTAAGTATAGTAAAATAATGTAATGCTCTTGAGATAATTGATAATCTCAAAAACTTTACCAAGAGGAACCTCGATATGGCAGAAGTAAAAGCAAAAGTAGTTAAAAAAGCTAACGCAAGAGAAGCTTCTATTGACGCGTCAACACAGGAAATGATTCTCAGAGCCCAACAGCTTGGTGTCGAAACTGTCTTTGATCGTGCAGTAACCA
>WTAT01000535.1 GCA_013139415.1 Desulforhopalus sp. | reverse complement strand
CATTCAAACCGAAAGGATCAAACCTTTTCCGATAGTTTTGGTTGGTAGTGATTTTTGGGCTGGACTTGTTGACTGGATAAAAGATAAACTTCTTGGGAGTGGTAACATCAGTCCTGAAGATATGTCGTTGTTCAGAGTTCTTGATGATGCCGACGACGTTGTGAATTATCTGACAGAAACAATACAGGCATAACTGAGATACAATAAATCTTACTAATTGGGAATCGGGATAATATATGGCTCAAATAGATGGCTTTTTCAAATTAATGAACGATGAAGGGGCATCCGACCTACACATGGTGTCGGGTCAGCAACCATTACTTCGTATTCGTGGTGATATGGAGCGAGTGAAGTTTAAGAAGTTAGGAAACGACGAACTTCGAGCCATGCTCTATGAGATTTGTCCTGAAGAGAAGATTAAAGTCTTCGAAGAGACTGGAGATATCGATTTTGGTTATGAAATACCGGGCCTTGCCCGCTATCGGTGCAATTATTTCCAACAGAAATATGGTATCGGCTCAGTTTTTCGTGAAATTCCCAGCGAGATAATGACGGTCGAACAACTTGGTTTGCCCCCAGTGATCTCCCGCCTGGCATACTTACCAAAAGGGCTGGTGCTGGTGACCGGTCCAACCGGCTCGGGAAAATCCACGACCCTTGCTGCTGTTGTCGATGAATGTAATAAGGCACGAAAAGATCATATTTTAACGATTGAAGATCCTATTGAATTTGTGCATAAAAGCCAGCAATGCATTGTTAACCACCGGGAGGTGGGAACACATACCGACAGTTTCTCTGCAGCCCTTCGAGGGGCTCTACGCGAAGATCCTGACATAATTATGGTAGGTGAGATGCGGGACCTGGAAACTATTTCTCTGGCCATGGAAGCGGCCATGACCGGTCATTTAGTGTTTGGGACCCTGCATACCATCAATGCCATGAAAACGGTTGATCGAATTATTGAAATATTTCCGGCAAATCAACAGGGACAGGTGCGATCAACCCTTGCTGATGCACTGAAAGCTGTTGTCTCACAGACCCTGTTCAAACGGACAGATATAAAAGGAAGATGTGCTGCTCTTGAAATACTCATAGCAACGCCGGCGGTGCGAAATCTTATTAGAGATGCCAAGACTTTTCAAATTCTCTCATCCATGCAGACTGGGAAAAAGTATGGGATGCAGACTCTTGATGATGCGATTATGATTCTGCTTGATAAGAAGATGATCAGTCCTGATGATGCCTACTCCAACTCAGTGGAAAAGGCAAGATTTGTCAAGTACTTAAAGAAGGCACCCTCGGATTTCACTGAGGTGTGATGAATTACTTCATCGAGCAGTACCGGGTGGTAGGAGGAGAGAGGGTTTTCGTCTTTTCGGCTGTAGCCGTATAATTGGTAGCCCCCCGGTTTTGAGATGACTTTCAAAGTACCCTGATCAGCGGTAGTGAAAAGATCAATCTGTTGGATGTCACATTCTTTCGCCAGACCCTTGTGGGGGAAATATCCTTTTGAGGATCGTCCCGCGGAAACCAGCAGGTACCTTGGGGAAACAGCCGCCAGAAATTGGCTCGAATTTGAAGTAATCGAGCCATGGTGTGGAGCAAGTAGGATATCAGCTTTTAGGCCATAACCCTTGGTCACAAGCTCTTGTTCTTTATTTCTTCCTATATCACCGGGAAAAAGCACAGACAGTCTCCGGGATCTGGCTTTGAGAACAATTCCGCTATTCCTTGATTCAGTCGCACTGTCCTGCCGATCTGAACTATTTACAACGCATTTTATGGATTCGGACCCCTCCAGCAGGTATTGACCTTTCTCTGGGATTGAAACAGATACTCGGTTCTTTTTTGCCAGTTGGATCAAACTCCTGAAATTGTCATCGTGACCACTCGTATCTCTTACCCATAATGTCCTGGGAGAAAAATGTTTGATAATAAAACCAAGGCCGTTGTAATGATCTGCGTCGGGATGGGTAATCGCAATAGCGTCAATTTTTCGAATCCCTTTTTTCCATAAGAAAGGTGCAATGACCCGTTCCCCGACGGTTGTTCTTGCAAATGAGGAGCCTCCGCCATCAATAAGTATACGAAAACCTGACGGGTATTCTAAAAGTGTGGAGGAGCCCTGGCCGACATCAAGATAAGAGATCTGAAAGGGATCTGTTCCTTTTGCCTGGGATTGCGCAGGCGGATGAAAAAAGAGCAAGATACAGCTGGATAGAGGGATTGCAAACAGCAATGACCACCATTTTTTTTTCCAACTGGAATACACAAAAGCAATAAGGATGAAAAAATAGACCCCAATAAGCCATAGGGGTGGCGTTGGCAACCAGATGGTTGCGAAAGAAAAAGAGGAAAAAAATGCCGCCGCATGCAATGCTGTGTCAAGACCGAGTGCCCCGATCTGAAGTAACAAGGAGCCAATTTCAGGTTTTATAAAAATAAAAGGAATGGATAGGAAGCCTGCAGTAAGGCTCCAAAGGCAGATGAGTGGTTCAATAATCAGGTTAGCAAAAGGGCCGACGGTGGAAAACCGGTTGAAGGAGTAGAGAGCAATGGGGGCTGTAGCCAGGTTAGCGACCAAAGATACTAAAAGGCCTGCTAATATCCAATTGAGGATCTTTTGTCGAAAAGGCTGAGGAGTAGACTCCTCATTTGATGTATGAAGTAGTCTCTTGAGGACCGGCAGTAAAAAAATAATGCCTATAATTGCTGTAAAAGACAGTTGAAAGGAGACAGTGAACAACTGTAAAGGATCGATTGTGAGAATCAGCATTGCAGCAAAGGCCAGAAGAGGTCCCGGAGATTTTTGTCGATTCGTACAGATGGAAACAATGACAATGGAGCTCATGATTACCGCACGAAAAACCGGGGTATTCATTCCAGCCAGCAGACCATAGCCGAGCAGTAACGGCAAACTGGAAAAAGCCGCCCATTTTTTCAAGGTGAAACGAAGGAGAAGCTTTTCTGATCGACTTAGAAGCCAAAAAACACCAGCGTAGAGCAGGGTGCCGATTACGGCCATATGCAGACCGGAAATTGCGAGAATGTGCATGGTGCCGCTGCCCTTGAAAATTTCGAGGGTTTCCTCAGCTACGTGGCTACGATCTCCTATCAAAATAGCCCTGTAAACGCCGCTTGTCTCGGTAGGTAGAGCTGCATCAATCTGTCTGCCTATCCGGGTTCTGAGTCTTTCAGGCAAATAACGCAGGGTATGGAGAAAGGACTGGTTCTCATCTAACTTATGTAAAAAAAGTGGCGAACGGACAAAACCCGTAATCCATATGTCTTTTCTTGCCAGATATTGTGCATAATCAAAAACACCTGGTGTCCTGAAGCTGTCCGGTCGTTTTAACTCTGTACGAATGGCAATTGTATCTCCTGGAGAAAGTTGATCCGGCCAGGTTCCCTGCAAACGCAAAAGTATTTTTCCTTTTGTGGGAAGCAGGCTGGCGCTTTCTTTCATTCGAATGCTTTTGGCTTCAATCGTGACCAGACTGGTCCTGCCGTCAAAGCCTGCCATTGTAGACATGGTGCCGATCAGGACCAGATCCGTCTTTGTAACAATCCTGTTGTATATATGATTTTTGTCGGCAGGTACCTGGAGGTGTAAGTATCCATGGTAACCGCCGATTCCAAAGACCACCGGAACGATCAGGCAAAAGAGCGTTTTAGATTTTTTTAGAAGCTGGAGAACAACAAGAAGAGACAGAGATAAAAATAGAATAGCATTAAAAAGAAGGTAGTTTGTCTCAGACTGCCCGATAAGAGGAGAGACTGCTATACCTGCAATAGAGGATAAAGAAACTGAAACCAGGAGGTGGTCAGAAATATAAGATGCCGGATGTCTCACAAAAGTTGGCTAATAAGTTCAAGATGTTTGTTTATGACGCCACGCTGGCTTTCCACACAAAGTTGTGCAGCCCGGCCTTGTCTGGTTCTTAAATCCTGCGAAGTGAGCAACTTGTCGAGTAGTTCTGTTAGATTGTGATGACCTGATACTTCTGTGGCCCCGCCACAGTTGACAAGGGCATCGGCAATTTCGCTGAAATCCTGCATGTTTGGGCCAAAAATAACCGGGAGACCCATGGTCGCAGGCTCTATTGGATTATGGCCACCTTTTTTAACGAGGCTTCCGCCAACAAAAGCAATATTTGAGAGTGCATAAAAATGAATCAGTTCGCCGATTGTGTCGAGGATGAGTATATCGGCAGGAGCTGAGCTGTTGTCTGATCGTAATGAGATGGTCAGGTCATGAGCTGTGGCCAGTGATTGGATCTCTGCTGACCTGTTGGTGTCTCTGGGAGCGAGAATCAGAAAAAGTTCCGGATGTGTTTTTCTCAATTGATTGTAACAATCAATGAGAATTTTCTCTTCCCCCGGATGTGTCGAGCCACAGATAAAGAGAATACGACCTTTCGGCAGTAAATCAGCAGGTGATATAAATAAAGGATTTCCTTTTCCTGCAGCGGTGTCGAATTTCAGATTTCCAAGTGTTCGGAGTTTTTCGGGTGGAAGTCCCATGTCTGCCATATTGTCTCTATCGTGTTTTGTTTGCATACAAAGAAAAGAAAAACTTTGAAACATCGGGTCGAAGAAGAAACGCAACTTCCGGTAGCCTGCCATGGATTTTTGTGATACCCGTCCGTTCACCAGTATTGTCGGTATATTTTTTTGTTTCAAAAAAAGAAGGGTATTGGGCCAAAGGTCCGTTTCAATCAAGATAAAAAGGTCAGGGTGGATATACTTCACAAAGCGGGCGACCACCGGCAATAGATCCAATGGGCCGTCGATGACATGATCAGCTAATGATTTGAGCAGATTGTCTGCCACTCGTTTACCGGTCCGGGTAGTAACCGAGACAATAACTCTACTTTCAGGATACCTCTTACGCAGGCCGGCAATCAAAGGAACGGCAGAAGTAACTTCACCCACCGAAAGGGCGTGCAGCCAGATAGTTTGGCTTGAGACTCCTCGTGTGGATATCCTGTGTGTGGAAAATCTCTGATCCAGTCCAATCCCTAGACGGGCGGGAATACGAGCACGATATTTAGAGCTGAAAAGAACAAAGAGCGTTATGAACGGGAATAAAACAGGTAGAAAGATCAGCTGCAGAAGATTATAGAAGACGAACATATTGTATTATCCTTATGGGTTTTGAGCTATCTACCTTAAAGGCTACCTTAAAAGACTTCTAAAAGTAAATCCAAGAAATTAAAATAGTAATTACCAGATTTATTTTATGAGCCCAAATCGGATTGAAAGATGAACATTATTCTGGCAGAGACTGGGGAAGTAGACGCTGGTCGACTAACCCTCACAGATCATCGAGCAAAGCACGTCGTTAAAGTCCTGCGGGCTGAGATTGGAGATTGTGTACGTGTTGGCTTGATCGACGGTGAAATGGGCTTGGGAACTATTTTGGCAATCAAGAAAAAATACCCTTTCTCTGTTGAAATGGAACTCGACCTGAGGGATTCGCCGAGAGCGCAACCTTTTCTTGACCTCATCCTCGCCCTGCCACGACCAATCATGTTGAGGCGTATCCTCAGTCAGGTTACTGCTCTTGGAGTGGGAACAATCCATCTAATCAATGCCAATCGTGTAGAAAAAAGTTTTTGGGAGGCGGGAATCCTTGAGCAGGAAGAGTATCATGTCCATCTCCTTCACGGGTTGGAACAGGCAGTAGATACTCGATTGCCAAGTATTCAAATTCATCCTGAATTTAAACCTTTTATGGAAGATCTCTTCCCAACAATTGCAGAAAATTACCAGCATCTTCTCCTCGCCCACCCAACGGGTGGTCAGCGACTGGGGGATGTCATTGACAGCAGGAACGGCCGGATAACTTTGGCTGTGGGGCCGGAGGGCGGCTGGGTGGATTACGAGGTGAAAAAATTCCAGGAGCAGGGTTTTTGTAACTGTTCCATCGGTGAGAGGATTCTCAAAGTCGATACTGCTGTAATCGCCCTGCATGCCAGAATTTCGGCTTTGCGGGAAGTAGTACGGGAAGTGAAATAGATACTTAAAGTATCATCGATAGGCGGCGATTCACGTCACTTTTTCACGGATGATCAGGGTGTGCATATCATGGGTGCCCTCGTAGGTGTAGACTGATTCAAGGTACCCTCAAGGTTATTAGTGAAGGGAAAAATGTAAAGTAGCAGGCAATAGCATTATGCTTGTCTTGCTACCTTTTTTATGATCTGGAGTATCTGTTGGATTTCATCCTGGGTAATTATCAGGTGAGGTCTGAATCTGATACTTTTTTCACCGCACCCGACGACGAGAAGCTTTTCCGCCAGCAGTTTACTTCTGAAAATATCCCGGGCCGCACCATCCTGCAGATCAAAGGCACACATAAGACCCCGACCTCTCCCACTACGTATAATATTCGGAAATTTTTCACACAAATCTTCCAATCCCTGCAGCAGTTCTTTGCCACGATCGCGAGCATTATCGACAAGTTTTTCCTGCTCAATAATTTTCAATATGGCAGAGCAGCGGGCCATGTCGATGAGATTGCCGCCAAACGTCGAATTGATTCGGCTCGATTCGGTAAAAACATTATTATCAATTTCATCGAGTCTTTTGGAGGCTAATACGCCGCAGACCTGCGTCTTTTTACCAAAGCTGATAATATCCGGAAGAGCTTCAAAATGCTGATGCCCCCAAAATTTACCGGTGAGGCCTATCCCTGTTTGCACTTCGTCAAATATCAGCAGGATGTCATGTTCGTTGCAGATTGCTCTCAAACTTTTGAAGAATTCGTTACGGAAATGGTTGTCACCTCCTTCCCCCTGTATCGGCTCAATGATCAAGCCGGCAATATCGTCGCCTTCTTTGGCAATATGTTCTTTGATATCGGTGAGAGCCTGTTGCTCGATCACTTCTGTTGCTGCGAGGTTCTCAGCAGTGAGTGGAAAAATGATTTTCGGGTTGATGATTCGCGGCCAGTCGAATTTGGGAAAATACCCGGTCTTGCGTGGGTCGGAGGTATTTGTGAGGGAGAGTGTGTACCCCGAACGGCCATGGAAGGCCTGCCTGAAATGGATAATTTTCGAACCAATTTCTTTTTTTGCGCCTCTGGTTTGGTTTTTTTTCACCTTCCAGTCAAAGGCAGCTTTTAGACTGTTTTCAACGGCCAGGGCACCTCCTTCTATCAGAAAGATATGTGGCAGATAGGAAGGCATAGCGTACTGCTCGAAGGTTTGCAGGAATTCAGCCATCGGTTCCGAGTAGGAGTCCGAATTGGCGGGTTTTTGGATTGCAAGGTCGCCGAAAGTATCCCTCATGGCCAAGAGAGTCTCGTGATTGAATCCTACAGCCATGGAAGCGAACATAGAAAAACAATCCAGATATCGATCGCCATTACGTTGATCGACCATCCAGCTTCCTTTGGACTTTTTGAGATCGACGATGATATCCATGCCATCGGCGAGGAGGTGCCTGCCAATTGTTGTTTTCACATCGCTGGCTGCTATCATATGTTCCTCCTGTCTTTATTCAATTTTAAATCGGATGCCCTGGGCAAGCGGCAGCTCAGAGCCGTAATTGACGGTTACAGTCTGCCTGCGCATATAACTTTTCCATGCATCTGAACCGCATTCCCGGCCACCCCCGGTATCTTTTTCCCCGCCGAAGGCCCCGCCTATCTCGGCCCCGGAAGTTCCTATGTTGACGTTGGCAATACCGCAATCAGAGCCTTTTGCTGAAAGGAATGTTTCAATCTGGTTGAGATTAGTACTGAAAATTGCCGAGCTAAGACCTTGATCGACTTCGTTATTCATGGTTATAGCGTTTTCCACCGTACCCACATAGCTGATCAGATAGAGTATTGGTGCAAAGGTTTCCTCCCGGACAATCGGGAAATGACTTTTTACTTCTGCAAGGGTCGGTTCTACGTAACATTGCGAGGCATATTCCTTTTTTTTCAAGACATTACCGCCAAAAAGAATTTTACCACCCTGTTTGGTAATACCCTTTATTGCTTGTCTATAGGCTTTTACCGCGTTTTTGTCAATAAGTGGCCCCATATGATTGGCCTCCAGTAGCGGGTTGCCGACCTTCAGGCTGGCATATGCACGGCAGAGGTGGTCTTTCACTTTGCTATAACACGATTCATGGATGAACAGCCTTCGCGTTGTTGTACAGCGTTGACCGCTTGTGCCAACAGCCCCAAAAACAATGGCGGGAACCGCCAGTTTAAGGTCGGCAAATTCAGTGACTATGATGCTGTTATTGCCACCCAGCTCAAGGATTGTTTTACCAAGTCTCTCTGCGACTTTTTGTGCGGCTATCCGTCCAGCGGTAACCGATCCGGTAAAAGAGACAAGAGGGATTCTTTTATCTTCCAAAATCCTTTCTCCTATGGTTGCGCGGTCACCAATTATCAAGGAGAAAATGCCTTCTGGAAGATCGTTTTGTTCGAGAACCCCGGCAACAATCTTTTGCAAGGCAATGGCTGAGACAGGGGCTTTAGAGGAGGGCTTCCAGACAGTGACATCACCGCAGATGGCCGCGATCATGGCATTCCATCCCCAGACCGCCACGGGGAAGTTAAAGGCAGTGATGATAGCGACGATGCCCAGGGGATGATACTGTTCAAAGAGTCGGTGGGATGGCCTTTCTGATACCGTCGTCATGCCGTAGAGCATCCGCGACTGGCCGACGCAGTAGTCACAGATATCAATGACCTCTTGCACTTCACCGAGACCTTCCTGGAGAGGTTTGCCGGTCTCATAGGCAATGAGTGTGCCGAGTGGGAGCTTGAAATCTCTCAGCCGAAGACCAATTTGCCGGACAATTTCACCTCGTCCTGGCGCGGGAATCGATCGCCAGATTGGAAATGCTTTTTGTGCTTGTTCCAGTACTTGTTCATAATTTCTTGTGCTTGCTGTGGTGATATTGGCAAAAGCTTCACCGTCCACCGGTGAGACAACGAGAAGTTGTTTTTTTCCTTTACCACTGAGCCACATCGTCCCAGTTGAAGTCCCGGACATGTTTTTTTCCAGATAAAGTTCGTCGAGAAAGTTCATATAGTTGTCCCCCCTTTTTCCAGTTTTTCATGCAGCATATCGAGGATACTGACGGTTACCTGCTTTGTCATTGCTCCCTCCTGACCAGTGATATGCGTGCTTGATATTAACATACGTATATTGCTCTTTAATATGTGTCAAGAGTGAGACGTGTGAGTTGTTGGCGCAAGAAGGACAGAGGTCACTTTATGGCTTGCGATGTAGAGTGGGAGACCGATGAGGGACAGGTTATGCCGGATGAAAAAAATTGACAATTTCTTTGGCCAGTTCTTCGCCAATACCCTTTACTTCCATGAGTTCGGTGAGAGTGGCAGTTTTAATGCGTTTCAGACTGCCCATATGTCGTAACAGCTGTTTCTTTTTTTCGGCACCGATGCCGGATATTTCATCGAGGTCGGAGGCAAGGGTGGCTTTATTTCTTAGTTTGCGGTGAAAGGTGACGCCATATCTATGGGATTCATCTCGTATTCGCATGAGATAGAGCAGTATTGGGTTGTGGGAGGGGAGAATAATGGGGTTTTTTCTGTGTGGTTTATAGAGTTTTTCTCCCTCCTCCTGCCGTTCCTTGGCTATGCCGATCCAGTCAATTTTCTCTGTTATGCCCAGCTCTCCGGCAACGGCCAGGGCCATACCGAGTTGTCCTTTGCCACCATCAACGACAAAGAGGTCGGGTAGGGTGTCTTCTTCCATACCCCGCCGAAGTCTGCGCTCAAGGACTTCCTCCATCATCGCGTAGTCGTTTGGTCCGTCGACCGTTCTGATTTTATAGTGACGAAAATTACTCTTGTCTGGCTCCCCTAGGGTAAAACAGACCAAAGCACCAACTGCCTGTTTGCCGCTGATATTGGAGATGTCGAGACATTCAATCCGGTTTGGCTGACGGTTCAGGTGGAGGGCTTTCTCCATGGCCTGACAGAGGTTCTGCCATGATTGCTTCTTTTTCTCCTTTTCTTCAAAGACTTGCATGGCATTAGTGTTCGCCATGGAGATGAGTTGCTGGTTGTCTCCTCGTTGGGGAATTTTAACGTGTACCCGTACCCCAGCGCTGTCATTTAAATATTCCTCGTGCAAATCCAGGTCGACCGGTTCAAAGGGCAGGAGAATTTCTTTTGGGACAATGTTATCCGCATCGTAAAGCTGACTCAGCGCCTGGGAAAGAATGGTCCCGTCTTCACCGTAAGGGTCGCTTAAAAAAAAGGTTCGACTGCCATTTATCAGGCCGTTTCGAATAAACAGAATGGCAATGGTCACAGCCGCATCTTTTCTGGCAAAACCAAAGACATCCTGATCTTTATTATGACTTGCGGAGATAACCTGCTTCTCAAGGGTTCGGGACAGGGCGGAAATCTGGTCTCTGATTACCGCTGCTTTTTCAAAATCGAGGATTTTAGAAGCCGTCAGCATCTGCTCCTTGAGGGTGCCGATAAGGTCTCGATTGCGTCCTTCCAGCAGCATGATGATTTTTTTCACGTGTTCCAGATACAACTCCCGGTCAGCATTTCCTGCACAGGGGGCAAGGCATTTGCCAATCTGTCTGTTGAGACAGGGTCGGTCTCTTTTTTTCAGTTTACTGCCCTTGCAGTTACGCAAGGGAAACAAGGATGAAATGAGTCGCAGGGTTGACCACATGGCACCGGAAGATGAATAAGGACCAAAGTAACGAGCCTTGTCACGACTTTTTCTTCTGGCCATGAAAACCCGTGGCCATTCTTCCTGAACGGTCACTTTAATATAGGGGTAATTTTTATCATCCCGGAGGATGATATTGTATTTGGGTTTATGCTTTTTTATCAGGGAGGCTTCCAGAATGAGAGCCTCTTTTTCGGTATTGGTGATGATGGTATCGACTTTCCGAACCTTTTCTAGCATCATGGCTGTTTTATTATACTCGGCCCCTGAAAAATGGGCATAGGAGGAAAGCCTTTTAAACAGGTCTTTGGCCTTGCCCACATAGACTACGGATGATTTGGCGTCGAGCATCATATATACGCCGGGGGCATGGGGGGCCGATGAGAGAGTTGATTCTGGAAACATGGGAAAAATTGCTATGGGTTTTTCTTTATAGGAAATTGAGTATCGACAAGAACATATATCATCTTGAACCTGCCGTCACCAGGCTATTTCATATAAAGAATTCTATAATTTACTTTTTTACTATTCTTCAGTATGGTTGTCTCCGCAGTTCAAAAATATCTACCAGGTGCCTTCAGTTTTTTTTAAATCACCGGGGGTGAAAAGGGAATACGGTGAAAATCCGTAACGTTGGGCCAGCGCTGTAAGCGGGGACGACGACTGTTTTTAGCCACTGCTTAGTTTTACGGGCGGGAAGGTGCAGTCAGAGAGCGATCCGCAAGTCAGAAGACCTGCCTGGGAGAAAAAGACTTTCTT